>JAFRMA010000092.1 GCA_017430925.1 Solobacterium sp.
CCATGGGATGCATCGGCACAAAGCCCAGGTCCTTCCGGATGCGGTCCGCAATCTGGCTGAGACCATTCGTCGCCATGAGCTGGAATCCCACTGTCGGGCCGGAAGTCACAGAACCGGAGGAAACGGAAGAACCTGCAGTTGCAGAGGAACCGGAAGAGACGGAAGTTCCCGAAGTAACCGAACCGGAAGAAGCGGAAACCCCGACTGCGGAAGAACCAGAGGAACCGGAAGTCACCGAAGCCGAAGAGACAGAAGAGCCTTGGGAAGAACCAGAAGAATTACTGGAACTGGATGAAAATAATCCGTTTTGGATGCCGCTTCCTGAGATTGAAACAACCGATTTCCTGAGAATTAATTCTATACAATATGACAGTTATCTGGATGACGGAACTTTAAATATTGAATTTAGAAAGATGCTTGATGTGACAATGTATATTGTCGCAATCAAGGATGATGTGGTCTGGTTCGTTTATCGTCATGATGATCACGGCGGAACCTATAACAGTCAGGTAAATTTCCATCTGCCGGCCGGAGAATATGATCTGCGTCTGGCGTACACGCTCACTGACAAAATCGTATTGTCCGAAGACGCGTATAAACTGGTTGTCCTGAAGGCACCGGAAGTTGTAGGAACAGGCAGCTTTACCGGTACGGAGTATGCCTATATCGACCTGAATGCATTTTCGATTCTGGGCGGGAATTACGACCTGAAAGCAGGACTGGACTATGACTATATCCTCCTGAGTATTTCAAAGGATGAACCGATCTATGATGCCAATACGCTGAATTTCCTGAGGTATAACCAGCATGACGGTATCTTCAAAATAGAACTGGGTAATCCGGATTCCTACGGTGGTCAGGGATATTATGAAGATTATCCCTATGGCAGTTTTGATTTGCGGTTTGTCGCAAGAGGATCCGGTGTAGTAAAAAACGGATATGTTTTTGTCAGCAGTGATACCACTCATGTGGATATCCTGCAGGATATCAAACCGACAGAGTTATATACGATGGTATCCATCCCCTATAACGCAATGTATTATAAAGGCCAGACGGCACAAATCCGTTATTGGTTTGACGGTGAATATGATAATCAATTCTACGCAGACCAACGCTATGACGGCCTTGACCGCAGAGTCACATTCAAATCCTCCAATCCCAAACTCCTCAAGGTTGATGCCAACGGTACGGTTACCGTTGTCGGACTCCCTTCAACCAAAGACACTCCGGTTCCGGTGGACATCACCGTTACCAGTGTTGCGGATCCAAACGTACTGTCCATTGAAACAATCAGTGTAACGTCGGCTACTTCAGGTCCTGCCAGCATGAAGATCCAGTCTGATGGAAAAGCCTTATCCACGCTGAACTGGACACGTGAGAATCAGAATTATCCGAAGGAAGTCGTATTCAGCCTGGATGGTCAGCCGGGTATGGAAGTCACATTCTCGGTTACCGGAAAGAGCCTGACTCTGTGGGAAAACCCGGGCACAATGTCAACCAATCCATATGAATATTCCACATATCTTTCCAGTGAGGGGAAAGCCCATGTCTGGGTCAGATGTGATGAAGGCGGCGTATATAAAGTTAATGCCTCAACCCAACTCGGGAAATCCGCATCGGTAACCTTCAATGTAGATGGATATGATAACTTGACAACGAGCGGGTATCCTACTTCAGAGAGTCACTATTATGTCAGCGGAAAGATGATCAAAGGCTGGTTCAGGTATGACAGTAATGAAGATACCCATGTCTTTGGCAAGGATGTATTTAAGGGGGATCTCTGGCCGTCACATCAGTTTATCGGCTATTGTGATCCTAAAACCGGAAAAGCCGTTACCGGTGATGCTTATCAGAATGCAGATGTCATAAAGAAAATCGATAAGAAACTGTATGCGTTTAACCAATCTGGTATGGTGATGTTCCATACCGAGTACGGGATCGCGGATGAAGGCTGGACCGATTCCAGTATATACATTGACAGTCTGGGTGGGGACTATAAAGCGTATGTATCAAAGACAGGTGAAGTACTGACCGGCTGGGTCAACACAAAAGATGAAGGATGGTATTATTTCGATCCGTCGTTCGGATATGTCAGAAGAAGAGAATTTGTCCCTGCCCGTAATGGCAAGGGAATGACCTATGTGGATAGCAATGGTCATATCGTAAGCGGTATCCTGGTCGCTCCGGGGAAACCTACACAGCCGATTACAGATGCGGATGGTCTTTACAGAATCCTGGAAGCCGGAGACGATTACTTCTGGGTAAAGGATGGGGCGATCTACACCGGCTGGATGTATCTCCACTATACGAGTGCCAAAGGATATTACTGGGATACCAACAGTAAGAATGTCCTGGAAAAGATGTACTTTGATCCGAATGATCATGGTGCTATGCAGCAAGGATTCTTCTTTGTCAATAAAAAAATGTATTACTCAGCGAAGACAAAATATTCAGAGTTTATCGCCGATAGCTATGATTACTACGTAACTGTACAAACTCTCAAAAACCTTTGCCTGTTGAAAGGCTGGAATAAATACCCGGAAAAATACATCCTGGACGATGTGAATGAACTGATCGTTGATGCAAACGGTGCAATTGTCACAGAAAAACTGGTCAAGATTGCTGTTGATAATGGCGGAGGATACGAAACGAAGTATGTATATCCGGATGCCAACGGATATCCTATGTGCGATAGATGGCTGACCGTTAACGGAAAGAAGCTCTACTTCGATTCCAACGGCTGGATGGAAATGGCGGCGACATACCCGACAGCGTGGTACTACGCCGATGCGGACAACAATCTTCAAACGGTATACTACAAGTTGAAAAACACGAAAAAACCGCAAGAAGGGTATACATACTGTACTTTTGAGGGTAAAAAACTGACTTCTCTGGTGTTCTATGATTATTACGCAGATCCTGCAGCCATGGTCGATGCCAAAGGCAATATGGTCGTTAACAATACTGCGACAGTCAAAACTGCATTTGTTTCGGGATCTGCGACTATCACGTACATTGCAGACGCAAACGGCAATATCGTAAGATCCTCCGATCCGGGTAAGGCGAAGATCGTCACCGTGAAAGGAAAGAGTTATATCGTTAACCATCATGGTGAAGTGCTGAAGAATAGTACAGAACCGGTATATGCAGTGACAGAAGACGACCGCTATGTCTATGTCATGGCTGATAAGAATGGTTTGCTGGTGAAAAAGGCATTCCGTACAATATCTGACACTACATATGTTGCATATAAAGTCTGGTTTAATGAAAAGGGATACGCTGCCGATGATCCTTATGTCTATATCTATGATGGCAACACACAGTACTATGCGCAGACCATAAACAAGAAAGCTTATCTCTGTGTCAGGGGATCAAATTATCTCCTCTTTGTCATTCCGGATAAGACGTTTATTCCGCATGAGTCGAAAACCATCTCGACCGGCTGGTTCGGCTACTCCCCGATCTATCTGAACAAAGACGGCTCAATTAAGACCGGATTTGTAAAGAATAGTAACTACGAGGATAATACAAAGTATATTCTGGCCTCAAATACCGGTGCCGTATGGAAAGTTGTCGGAGAAACGGTTACGGTTGATTCCCTGGATTACAACACACTGTACAAGATCAACGGTAAGACTTATTTCTTCGATCGTTTAGGTAATATGGTTACCGGCTGGATCCACTTTGACCGGGCTTTGGTCACGGAACCTGAAGAACATCTCTTCATGGCGCCGATGCATAACGGAGAGAGATTATACGACGCATACATGTATTTTGATCCGAAGACCGGTGCGGCCGTAACCGGGGCGAAGAAAGTCCTGACACCTTTAGTGTATGACGGAGAGATCTCTCTTGGCGCAGAAGCCTCCAACGGATATCTCAATAACGCCATGACTGTGAATACTACATCTACCCAGAAGACATTGAACTTCGATAAGAACGGTGTTCTGATCCGTGATCAACAGACCAAGATCGGTAAGAAACTGACGGAAGTCGGCGCTGACGGTGTCGTGGTCACAGGCCAGGATCACTGGGCAGATGCCAACAAGGAAATGTATATCCTCAAGAACGGTACCGTAGCAACCGGCAGGAAAAAGGTCGATGGTGATTATTATTACTTCGATCCTGTAACCGGCTATAAGGTCACCAACGAACTGCGTAAAACCGGAAAGAAGTGGTATTACTACAACGAATTCGGCAGGCAGGCTTATCCTGAAATGACGAGAAATTATGAAGTCACTCTCCCGAAACATATGCAGAATATATGGGGAGAAAAGGCATTAGTCTATTTCGGAAGCACAAACTTTAAAGAACTGAAGACGATCTGGAACAAGGATGGTTCACTCGCAAAGATCGTATACAGTGAAACGAATAAGCCGGCAGCCGGTGAAAGTGTCAGCTTCGGCTTATGGAGCTTCGAAGATGATGATCAGACAAGAAGATATGTTATGGCAGGTCTGAACGGGTATGTACTCGACAGTAAAGGTCTACCGATGACCGGTATTGTATCCGGATTCAACTACAAGGACGACACCACCTCTGACAAGTATACGCTCAATGTCGGTAAAGACGGATCCAAGGTTGTTGCCAGTTATGGTCTGTCCCTGGTCAAGATCGGCAAGAAGTACTATGTCATGCACCAGGGAATCCTGTATACAAGACAAGAACAGGTGATTGCGATTGATGACTGGTCAACACTTCCGGCAACGGATCAGAAAACCTTGAATGAACTGGCAAAGAGCGCTGCAGTACAAGGCATCGGACTATATGTCATGTTGAACGCAGACGGCAGTGTTGCGGCAAATACGAAGAGATTCTGCACTGTAAACTTTGATCACGACACCATATTTGGATATTCTGCATCCGGAATATTTACTTCCAATAAACAAGGAATTATCCTGGATCTCTGCACACAAATCTATCGTGTCGGTAAGAACTGCTATATAAGTAATGCTGTAGACAGGGATGTGACCGGTTCGTGGGAAGTGCCTGCACCGATGTACAAGCCGGTTGCCAATGCAGATCCTGAAGTTGTATATGCAACAATAAAGTTTAACGGTAATAAACTGGTTGGCTTCTACAACGTGGAAACAGGAAAGGGATTAAACGGCGCATTTATGATGCCTCTCGGAGGAGGAATGATCATATGGCTGAAGAATGGTAAGCCGCAATCCGGAAATAAAACCTTTGATTATTTCGGATATAAGATGAAGTTCTATGTGGATCCGAATCTGATCGGAGTTTACCTTACTTATGTTTAAGAATATATCCGTCATGGATTGATTCTGGTGAAGCACCTGTAGAAATACAGGTGCTTTTCTTGTGTAAATGAAGAGAAACAGCCCCAATTATCCTGGTTTTGAGATATACTAAAAGTAATTGAATCACCAACAATTATCATTATTCATCATGCAACAGGCAAAATGAGGGAGGCTTATATGAGCAAACTATTGAAGCAACTGTTGGCTGTGGCTCTGGCATTCCAGACATCACTGTCCGGCATTTCAACGATCGTTCATGCCGAAGAACCGGAAGAAGAACCGGAGTATTCAGCAGAGACAATCACGGAAGAAGAGGAAACCGTCCTGAGTGAAGAAGGTGACGAAGAGAATAGTATCGTTATCTCGGAAGAAGAGCAGGACGAACCGGAAACTCCTACTGTAGAAGAAGGAACTGAAGAGGAAGAACCTCCTGTTACGGAAGAGCCGGAAATCACCGAAGAACCGCAGGAAACCGAAACTCCGGAAGTCACAGAACCGGAGGAGACGGAAGAACCTGCAGTTGCAGAGGAACCGGAAGAGACGGAAGTTCCCGAAGTAACCGAACCGGAAGAAGCGGAAACCCCGGCTGTGGAAGAACCGGAAGAGCCCGAAGAGCCGGAAGTCACAGAACCTGAGGAGACAGAGGAGCCCTGGGAAGAACCGGAAGAACTTCTGGAACTGGATGACAGTGAACCGTTCCAGTTGCAGATCACTCCGAAGGGAACATCCACGAATGTATATCCCACCAGTGTAACCTATGTCAGTGAGTCAACTTATAAAGTGTACTTCGGACAGAATATCAACGTAAAGTCGTATATTGTGGCGGTTAAAGATGAAGTTGCCTGGTTCCTGAAAGCTTCTGATTCAACTTCTCCCGCATCCTATTCATACAATGTAAAGTTTGATATCCCAGGAGGGGAATATAAACTGCATATTGCCTATTTCGACGGGAACGGAGATTTCTATCTGTCTGAGCGTTTCTATACACTGGTTGTCTTTGACGCGCCGGAAGTCGCAGGAACCATGAACTTTACCGGCAATTCTTACGGATATATCGATGTCGATCTCAGCCCGGTTCTAAAGCATTGGGAAGTAGGGAGCAATTTTGACGGAAACACTCTCTATCTGTATATCTCAGAAACAAATCCGGAAGCCAGCCGTGTACAATTACCGAAAATGGGCGAATACCTGCATGATGGAATCTACAGAGTATACCTAGGGGATCCCAATGCCTACGGCGGGGCAGGTTATCATAAATCTTGTATGCCGTACGGTGGTTTTGACCTTTCATTCAAACTGTTAGGCACTGAGACGGTAAAGAATGGCTGGATCTATACAAGCAGTTCCACTACACATGTGGATATCCTGTCGGAGTTTGTACCGAATGAAATGCGTTTATATACGGATAAAAGCCTGGATGTTTCGATTCCAGCGGATGGTATTGCTGACTTATGTTATAAAGGAGCCACCGCACAGCTGATGGTGGAATTCGGACCGCTCTCCGGTGACGGTACAGAGTATGAAGGAATTGACCGGCGTGTAACGTATACATCCAGTGATCCGAAACTTGTTAAAGTAGATGCGAACGGTACCGTAACAGTTGTAGGTTTACCGCCCGCAAATGATGCTCTTCAGGAAACGAAAGTAACGATCACGGCAAAAAGTGTAGCCTATCCGGAATTGACGGCAACTTGTCAGGTCGCGTTATTGAATATATCCAAGAAATCCGAAGTGAGAGTGGTTTATGAGGGACAAAAACTCTCCACGCTGAACTGGACCATAGGAAAACAAGCTGAACATGATCATTTTGCGGAAGTGAACTTCTTTTTCGAAGATCCTGATAACAGCGTAGTCTTTATGCCTGTTACATTTACGGTCAACAAAGAGGGTCTGCCTCTTTACAATACTCCTGTTGATAATAACAGTTACAGGGAAGGCAACACGTATACAGCGTATTACTTTACGGAGGACGGAGAAAAAGCATATGTTCATGCGGAAGAACCGGGCACATACACGGTCAATGCTTCGACACCGATTGGTCAGTCCGGCTCGGTAACGATCAATGTGGATGGTATCACAAATACGATTGACGGTGCGGCGACGAAAGATAGTCAATTCATTGTCAGCGGAAAAGCGGTAACCGGATGGGTGAGATATGATACGCTGACCGACTCATATGTCTATGGGAAAGATGTATTCAAAGGGTTAACAGATCCTGCAAACCAGCATATCTATTATGTTGATCCGCAGACGAAAAAGCTCGTTACCGGTGATGCATCCGCCGGTTATCCGGATACGGTAAAGAAGATTGACGGAAAACTGTATGTATTCAACGCAGTCAGCGGCTTGGTGTTTTATACTTCAGACGGACAACCTGCAGAGGGCTGGATCCGGGTGAATTCCGAAATGCCTGTTGAGTATCATGGCCATATATACGATGCGTATGCTCTGGTTACCGGTGAATTAGTGACAGGCTGGAAGGATACCGATGAAGGGTTACTGTACTTCAATAAAGATTACGGATATGTGACCTGTGAAGCGTTTGTTCCTGCACGCAGCGGCAAAGGAATGCTTTATGTAGATAATTATGGCGAACCTGTTGGATATCACTTTAATGATGGTCCGGGTCAGTACATGACGGATAAAGATGGTCTGTACGAATTGTATGTCAACGGTAACTATAGACTTTTCTGGGTCAAAAACGGAGCGTTCCACACCGGCTGGCTGTATCTCCACGAAGATAAAAATCATAATTTCATCTGGAATACCAGCAGTAAGAATGCCCTGGAAAAGATGTATTTTGATCCGAAAGATAATGGCGCGATGGCTGAGGGTGACTTTATGCTCAGCGGGAAGAAATACTCCGTCAGCAGCACATACTATACTTCGACGTTCCGCAGTGATTACAAGACGGTGAAAACGATCTACGGCCTGGGTAAATATTACGATGTGAAGTATCCGGAAAAGTATACGATTGAAAATGATTATGTCATAGACGCGAACGGAGCACTCGTCTGTAACAAGATGGTGAAGATTGCGGTATTAAAGAGTGACAAAACTTTTGACCGGTATTACGTCTATGCGAATGAACAAGGTAAACTCACACGTGAAGAGTGGGTGGCAGTCAACGGAAAGATGTTCTATTTTGACAGCAATGGACGTCTGGTTACCGATGCGATGTATGCAACTCCGTGGAGTTATCTGGATAACAACCATAACTGGGCAACTGTTTACAGTAAACTGAAGGATCCGAAGAAGCCGCAGGCAGGGTATTACTACTACAGTAACGGTGGTAAAAAACTGACTTCTCTGGCGTTCTATACCAATTCTGATAATATTGCCGCTGTTGTCGATGCGAAGGGTAATCTCGCAGTTAACGGAGTTGTGACAGTCAAGCGGAGTCTGGTACCCGGAGAAGAATCTGTAACATATATTACGGACGAAAATGGCCAGGTCATCAAAGCCGACGGCAACTATATGATGATCGTAGATGTCAATAAAAAGAACTACGTTGTCGATCGGTATGGTATTGTTCAGAAAAACAGTGAAGTCCCATTCTATGCAAGTTATTCCTACGGCAGAAGTGGTTATGTCATGGCAGACAAGAACGGCGTTCTCATCAAAAAGGCATTCCGTACCATCAGTGACAGTATAAGCGGTACATACAAAGTATGGCTCAATGAATATGGATTTGCGGGGGGTTACAGCAGTACGATCTACCAGAACGAGATATATTATACCTCTGTATATGCCAACAAAAAGGCATGGCTCCTCCTTGATTCAGACGGCGGCTACGACAAGATTATTATTCCCGGAAAGACCATCATACCCGGCACTGACGGAGCAACTTACAAAACCGGCTGGATAGGCGGTGAGGATTCTCCGGTCTATCTGAATAAAGATGGTTCTATCAAAACCGGATTTGTGAAGCACGGAAACCATAAGTACTATATCGCAACAAACCAGATTGGTTATGTTTATAAAGTCCATGAGGAAGTGTTAAGCCTGGGCTTCGAGGATAGATCAAACGTTCTGTTCAAGATCAAGGGAAAGATATACTACTTCGATAAAAAAGGAGAGGTCGTTACCGGATGGGTACATTTTGACAGGGCAATGATCTTCGACATCAATGACTATAGTATGGAAAATCCGACGAACGTCATCTACCTGAATGATCCGTATATGTACTTTGATCCGAAGACAGGAGCAGCGGCAACCGGCACAAAGAGTGTTCTTACACCGGCTTTATTCAATGGTGAGATCTCTCTCGGTGCGGAGGGTGCCTTTGCGAACAATGCGAAGAGAGTGAATACAACTTCTACTCAGAAGACTCTGCGCTTTGACAAAAACGGTGCACTGTATCATGACCAGGAAGTCGTGATCAACAAGAAGTTAACAATATTCGGTCCTGACGGAGTGGCGCTCTCCGGCACGAACCACTGGGCGGATGCCGATAAAGAGATGTATGTCCTCAAGAACGGAGCTGTGGCAACCGGCAGGAAGAAGATTGACGGCAAATACTATTACTTCGATCCGGCGAACGGGCAGAAGGTAACAAATTCCCTCCGGAAGACCGGAAAGAAATGGTATTACTATGGCGAATTCGGTGAACAGGAAACACCTGGGATGAGTACAGAGAGCTGGAATGTCACCCTCCCGGCATCCATGCGTGATCCGTGGGGCAAGACAGCCAAAGTCATGACCGGCAGTACAAACGGCAAGGCTTTGACAGCAATCTGGAACAAGGATGGATCTCTGGCAAAGATCGTGTATACCGGAACAACTAAACCTGCGGCAGGAGAAAGCATCAGCTTTGGTCTCTGGGATCCTGCGGATGATGAGCAGTGCAGAAAGTACATTCTGGCTGGTCTTAACGGTTATGTGCTGGACGCCAAGGGTCTTCCGCAGACCGGCGTAGTATCCGGCTTCAACTTTGCCGGTGACAGCGATAACGGCAATTACGCACAGAATATCGGTAAAGACGGTAAGAAAGTAGTATCCTCTTCAGAAAACTCTCTGGTCAAGATTGGGAAGAAGTATTATGTCATGAATGAAGGTGTCCTGTATAACCGGAATGAGGGAATATGTAAAGTTGAGGATTGGTCGGCACTTCCTGCATCAGATCAGAAGACGCTGAATGAACTGGCAAAGAACGCCTCGGGTGTCGGCACCGGAATCTATGTCATGGTGAACAGTGACGGAAGCACAGCAGTGAATACAAAGAGATTCGGTTCTGTAACCTTTGATGATTACACATTCTTCGGTGACAACGCACAAGGCGTATGGACGACCAATAAACAGGGCGTAATACTGGATCTATGCGCGCCGTATTTCCGTTCCGGAAAGAAATCCTACATCAGTAATGTCAACGAACAGTACAGTGGTGTATGGACGAGTGAAGTATACGCAGCACGTTTCGGCAGTTCGGAAGAACCTGAGGAACTGATGGCGATATTAAAGCATAACGGGAACCAGCTGACCGGATTCTATGATTATGAAACCGGAAAAGCTCTTTCCGGAATGTATGCGCTGCAATTCCAAAATAACGGGGATTACTTTGAAATGCTGGTATGGCTGAAAAACGGTCAGCCGCAGACAGGCAAGAGGAAATTCAATTGGTATTACTACAAGTTTGATATTTATGTCGACCCGAGCATGATCGGAATCTTCCCGGATTTCCTCTAAACAACAATTCTGATGAATCTGTAAAAGTAAATGCACCTGTATCCGGAATAATCCGCGGTACAGGTGCTTTTCTTGTATAGATGAAGAGAAATAGCCCCCATTATCCTGGTTTTGAGATATACTAAAAGTAATTGAATCACCAACAATTATCATTATTCATCATGCGTCATGCATAATCGCTGAGGGAGGCTGAAAAAACATGAGCAAACTATTGAAGCAGCTGCTGGCTGTGGCTCTGGCATTCCAGACAACACTGTCCGGCATTTCAACGATCGTTCATGCCGAAGAGCCGGAAGAAGAACCGGAGTATACGGCAGAGACAGTCGTTGACGAAGAGGAGGAAACCGTCCTGGAAGAAACAGGTGATGAAGAAAATGTTATCGTCGTTGAACAGGAACCGGAAGAAGTTACGGAGGAAGAAGAACCAGAGATAACGGAAGAACCGCAGGAAACAGAAACACCGGAAGTTACAGAGCCGGAAGAGTCTGAGGAACCTGAGGCACCGGAAGTAACGGAACCGGAAGATCCGGAAACCCCGGCTGTGGAAGAACCGGAAGAGCCTGAAGAACCGGAAGTCACAGAACCTGAGGAAACCGAAGATCCCTGGGAAGAACCGGAAGAGTTACTGGAACTGGATAACAATGACCCGTTCTGGCTGAAGATCACTCCGGTTGAGTATATTTATCAGCTCAAGTTTAATGAAATTGAGTATGATCAGTATCAGGATGATGGAACCTATACAATCAAGTATACCAATGACACCGGCTTACCGTCGTACATTGTCGCGGTCAAGGATGATGTCACCTGGTTCCTTTCGCGTACAGAAGAGGAAGGCCCGGGAACATTCAACAGTAAGGTGAAGTTTAACCTTCCGGCAGGACAGTATGACCTGCACGTTGCGATTTTCAATGCCGGCATTCTCGAAGTATCCGATGTACACAAAAAACTGGTTGTCCTGGAAGCACCGAAAGTAGTAGGTACAGGAAACTTCACAGGCGCTAATTACGGATATATCGATATCGATCTCAGTGATATCCTGAATCATGAGTATGATATCCTTCCCGGATGGAATGAAAATGATGTCGTACTGAAAGTCAATGAAGATGATTCGGGAATGAATCTGACAAAGGTAAGATACTATGCGAAAGATGGCATTTTCCGTGTCAGACTTGGTGAATCAAGTGCGTATGACGGTATGGGTACCTATAAGAACTATCCTTACGGTACATTTGAACTTTCCTATAAGATGCGTGCCGGCAGTGCGGTTATAGGCAACTACGTGTTTGCAGGCAGTAACACGACTCATGCGGACATCATGTCACAATTTGTACCGACCTCCATTCAAATTGATTGTTCAGAATATCCGGTACTGTATTACAAAGGAGCAACCCTCCAGTTAACACCGAAATTTGGCCCCTTTACCAGTGATTATACGGAATATGAGGGGATCGATCATCGTGTTAAATATACCTCCAGTAATCCCAAACTTGTGACAGTAGACAGCAACGGTAAGCTTACAGCAGTAGGTATGCCTCCGGCGGATAATGATTGGCACACAAAACCTACGCTTGTTGATATTACGGTAACCAGTGTTGCCTATCCCGGATTGTCTGCTGTTTATACGGTTGAACTCAGAAGTTACCGTGGTGGCAAATCCGATGTGGGAATCATCTCCAATGATACCTGGTATTCTCCGTTTAACTGGAGCATTGGAAAGCAGATGGATGATAACCGCTATGAACTGGTACTCTTCAACATCGAAATTCCGGATGATTATTATGGCTTGAATGGAATGCCGGTAACATTTACGGTTGATAAAACAAGCGGATTATCTCTTTATACCGTGTCCGGGAACACTTATGGATCCAGAGTAGGTACTACCTATACAACAGGATTCTCCAACAATTATAACGGGTACGGATCGGCAATTGCTTATGTACACGCTGAAGATGCAGGGGTATATACAGTCAGTGCCACTTCTCCGATTGGTAAGATCGGCTCTGTCAAGATCAACGTAGACGGTGTCAGCAACAGCCTGGCTGGCGGTGTAAGCAAAGAGAGTCAGTTCTTTGTCGATGGCAAGCCGGTAGGCGGATGGTTACGTTATGACATAACGACCGATTCCTATGTGTATGGTAAAGATGTCTTCAAAGGATTTACGGATCCTGGAAAACAGGTGATTTATTACGCAGATCCCAAAACCAAGAAACTCATAACCGGTGATCCGATGAATGGTAATCCGGATACGGTCGCAAAGATTGATGGAAAACTGTATGCGTTCGGTGCCTCAAATGGTCTGATAACCTATAACGAAAGCGGTGTACTTAAAGAAGGCTGGATCACGATTGAACATGAAACACTAGGTGAATACCCGGCGTATGTATCCGCAGCCGGCGAAGTATTGACCGGCTGGGTAAATACACTGACGGACGGATTGTTATATCTGGATCCGGTGCTTGGATACGTACATACAAGTGAGTTTGTTCCTGCATCTGCCGGCAAAGGAAAAGTCTATGTAAACAATTACGGCAGTGCGGAAGGTATCTTTATAGATACCGGCGCAACACAGACATTTGATACCGCGGATGGTCTTTACCGTGTATTCATGTCTTCCGGACCGGATCAGTATTTCTGGGTCAAGGATGGCGCATTCTATACCGGATGGCTTTATCTCCACTATACTGCTGATAATGAACCTTATTGGAATACAACCAAGAAAGGCGCAGCTGAAGCGATGTACTTTGATCCGAATGATCATGGCGCGTTGAAACGAGGCACATTCACTGTAGGCACAAAACAATATCTTTCCGGTGAAACGTATGAGCCTAAATACTGGGGCAGCGATTACTACGCTGTACAGTTGTTGAACTGCAACCACTTCGGTTATGGAAAGTATCCGGAGAAATATGGATTGCACAGGGCGAATAATCTTGTGGTCGATGCGGACGGTGCTATCGTCTTTGACAAGATGGTCAAGATTGCCGTTTGGGATGGAACGGAAAGCAAATACGATAAGTATTATGTTTATGCGGATGGCAGCGGACAGCCGGTCAAGAATACATGGATCTCTTATAACGGAAAGAAATATTACTTTGACGACTCAGGATATCTGTCTGATACCAAGACCGGGACATCCTGGATGTATCACGATGAGACTGATGGAGACCGGGTGCTGTACTACAAGCTGAAGGATCCGAAGAATCCTCAGGCAGGGTATGTCTATTGTGATACCAATGGCAAGAAACTGACTTCTCTGATGGTTTACAATGATGCCGGTGATAAAGTAGGTCTGCTGGATGCTAAGGGAAACTGGGCTGTTAATGCAGTAGTTACTGTAAAGATGAGTCAGAATCCAAGCTCTGCCTCCGGAACGTATATTGCGGATGAGAATGGAAATATCATTGTCAACCATAGCGTTGACCGCTTATATTCAGTCGCTGAAGTCAAGGGGAAGAAATATATCGTAGATGATTACGGCGAAGTGAAAAAAGGTGACAATCAGCCGTACCATGCGTACATGAAAAATCAAGGAGATGTCTGGGTCTGGCCGGAGAAGAACGGTGTTCTTGCGAGGGACACCTTCAAGACATATCACACAGGATCTGACGGTACATTCAAGATATACTTTACGAAAGAAGGAACTGTTCTCCAGGATGCGCCTGAGATCTACGGGAACTTCTATTCTTGGTACGTGAAGAAGAAAGCATGGCTTGGATTTGAAACAGAAGACCATTTTATCGGCTTTGTCATTCCCGGCAAAACGACTTATCCCGGCTCCATGAGTGAAATCATCAAAGCCGGCTGGATAGGAAACGATGATTCACCGGTTTACCTGAACAAGGATGGTTCCATCAAGACAGGATTCGTCAAACGTGCCGGACATACAAGGTATATTGCTACAATGAACACCGGATATGTCGTACCTGTTGTCGGAGACTATGCTTATTTCAGTACACCCGAGCAGCGTAATATCCTGTGCAATATCAAGGGTAAGACCTATTTCTTCGATGAATATGGCGAGATGGTCACCGGCTGGGTACATTTCGAACATGCGATTGTCGGAGAAGTCTTCACCCTGATGATGGGTGCTCCTGTCAATACAGTGAAGCTTGACGACGTATATATGTACTTCAACGATAAGACCGGTGCAGCTGTAACCGGATCCGCGAAAGTGCTTACACCGGCTGTATTTGACGGAGTGATCTCTCTCGGTGATGAAGGTGCCTTCCAGAACAACGCGAAGAGAGTGAATACAACTTCTTCACTGAAGACGTTGAACTTCGATAAGAACGGCGCTCTGATCTTTGACCAGAATACAAAGATTGGTAAGAAACTGAAAGAAGTAGGCACGGATGGTGTTGTGACATCCGGCAAGCCTCACTGGTCTGACGCTAACAAGCTCACATATGTTCTGAAGAACGGTGTTCTGGCAACCGGCCGGAAGAAGGTCGAAGGTAAGTACTATTACTTCGATCCAACTACCGGACTGAAGGTCACCAACGCTCTGCGCAAGACCGGTAAGAAGTGGTATTACTACGGTGAATCCGGTGAGCAGGAGACTCCTTATCTGAGCAGTAATCAGTGGAAAGTCACTCTTCCTGTTAACATGCAGGATGCGTGGGGCAAGACCGCGTACGTCATGACCGGCAGTACCAACGGCAAGAACCTTACAGCAATCTGGAATAAAGATGGTTCCCTGAAGAAGATCGTTTATGCCGGAACCACAAAAGCAGCAGCCGGTGAAAGCGTAAGCTTCGGACTTTGGGATAGGTATGATGATAACAAGTGCAGAAATTACATCATTGACGGACTGAATGGTTATGTGCTGGATAAGAAAGGTCTGCCGATGACCGGTGCAGTCTCCGAATTTACCTTCGCAAACGATGGTGAGTACGGTAAATATTCACTCAATGTAGAAAAAGACGGCAAACGCAAGGTTGTGGAAGTCGGTGGCCCGATCTCTTCACTGGTTAAGATCGGTAAGAAGTACTATGTCATGGGCAGCGGTATAATTGTTTCCGGAGAGACCGGAATCTGGCCGATTTATGACTGGTCAACATTGCCGGCTTCCGAACAGAAGAGCCTGGAACAGATGTCACAGATAGCGTACAGTAACGGTTCATGCCTCTGGGTCATGATCAATCCGGATGGCAGTGTCGTAACGAATACGAAGAAATTCGGACATATCTACTTTGATGGGCCCACGATTTTCGGCGATGAAGCATCAGGTATATGGACAATCAATAAACAGGGTATCATCCTGGATCTGGTTGCGCCGATGTACAAGGTCGGCAAGACAACCTACATCAGCAATGCCTTCAAGGATATGCCGGATTCCGGTACGCTTACTCTGCGGATGCTGGATGTGAGCACTGCGACGAGTCCTTCATCTTTGCCGGCATACATTGAAGCAACCATCAAGTATAAAAACAACAAGGTCACAGGCTTCTACAATGCGGAAACCGGTAAAGCCATTAACGGCTGTTACGTAGCTCAAATCGGAGATATCGGGATGCTCATGTGGTTCAAGAATGGTCAGCCGCAAAGTGGTAATAAGACATTCAATTACTTCGGTATATCCATGAAGTTCTACGTAGATCCGAGTATGACAGGTGCGGTCCCAAGAGTCTGATTTTTCAGAAAACAAGATTAGTTACAGAGGTGAGGAGAGTATATCTCCTCATCTTTTTTGTGTAATATTCCAGTGATTCTGTAATTCCTGAAATACGCAAAAAACATACGGTTGCATCTCCATATTTCGCGGTATTTACGGTATACTATGGGTAACTAATTCATCAATGAATTAATCATAATCATCATGCATCATGCACTATCGCTGAAGGAGGCTGAAAAAACATGAGCAAACTATTGAAACAGCTGCTGGCTGTGGCTCTGGCATTCCAGACAACACTGTCCGGCATTTTAACGATCGTTCATGCCGAAGAGCCGGAAGAAGAACCGGAGTATACGGCAGAGACAGTCGTTGACGAAGAGGAGGAAACCGTCCTGGAAGAAACCGGTGATGAAGAAAATGTCATCGTCGTTGAACAGGAACCGGAAGAAGTTACGGAGGAAGAAGAACCAGAGATAACGGAAGAACCGCAGGAAACAGAAA
>JAFRMA010000093.1 GCA_017430925.1 Solobacterium sp.
AACCTCTACGGAGTAAACTTTGAACAGGCTATACCATACCTGTTAAAGAGAATGGAACAGTAAGAAAAGAACCTGCAGAGATGCAGGTTTTTCAATATTAAAGATTCAGTCAATGACCGGATTTAAGAAATGGAGAAACTGCAAACATACAGTAATTCTTATAAAAGCGACTTCTCGGCAACGGGAGATGTTTTAAGCCGGGAGGATGTAGATAGTATCGGGAATACTAATCTTCATGAATAAACGAAACTATATCATTAGGGGTGCAATTCAAGATTTTACATAACCTGCCAAGCGTGACCATGGTTATGGAGATGTTGTGTTTAAGGTTGTAGATAGTTCTGCCACTAAAATCATAATCTTTTATCAGTTTATATGTACTGATATGCCTGCGTTCCATGGTTTCCCATAGGGGTGCATAGCTGATTTTCACATATAAATTATTTGAAATATACTTACATTTTGGTATACTGAAAAATGTAAGTATATCTATATATCAATATTATAAGGACGGTGAAGTGATAATGGATTTTGGTCTAATGGCGGGGATTTGTTTTATCTTGTCAGGGCTTAAAATCATATGTGACTTCATCAAAGGTAGTTATACTAACATCTAAAGATTTATAATGTTTTTTCTTTTTTGGAGGATGGTGAAATGAAGAAATCAATTAAAACCCTGCTTTCTTTAACTTTGGTATTTGGCATGCTTGGATGTGGAAGCAATGCAGGCACAACGAATACATCAGGAAATTCAGGTACAAATTCCCAATCAAATGGAGATGTAATTGAATTTAATGATGTTGTTATTCTTGATGATGAAACTGTGAAAGTCGAACTTGTGAACTTTTATGCGAAGGATGTAAATTGGACGACAGGTAAAAGAAACGATAAATATTTTCAAGTCAAGGTTACAAATAAGGCGGATCACAAATTTCTGTTTAATGTAAATGACATTTATATTGATGGTGAAAAGGTTGGAATAATTATGGAAGATGGGAACTCCGGTCCAGCTGCTGGAAAGTCCTCAACATTTAGCTATGACATTTATTATGATACAAAGCCTAACCCAAAGGAACTGGAGTCGCTCGATAAACTGTACGGTGTTGAAGGCACAATCGAAATTTGCCATTATGATAAAGCTGGTGAAAAGCTTACCGGTTGTAATGAGAAAGACTTTTCTTTAAAAAAAGCACTCGATGGAAATAGTGCTTCATCAGAAAGTGAAAAACAAAGTGGAGATTCTATTACAGAGAATCATGAAAAATATAATTCGATTATTGCTCTGCTAGAGGGTAATACATGGGTGTTTAATGGTGGATCGGATACTATCTTAAACTACGCTTCATTTAAAGATGGAAAAGCGGAGCTGGGACAGGTTTCTTTTGATGGAAACGGCCTTCATGAAGGCGATGTGAATTCCTGTGACTATTTCGTGTCTGATGATTCTATTCAAATCAATCTAGTCAGCGGTGATGTAATGGAGGTCCCTTATACTGCAGAAAATGCTTCTATTAAACTTGGTAATGGTGAATACTTCACACTGGATGAAGTGGATGCAGGACTTCAAGGGTATTGGCAATATAAAAAAGAAGTATTCGGATTAAAAAGCATAGGAAATCTGTATGTAAATAACGGAACACTCAAATCTGAAAGTGCAAGTGAAGCTATAAACGGAAATAAAGGGGATTACTACTATTACGGACCTGATTCCGGAACATACAAAATTGGAATTGGATGCTTCGATACAAATCTTTTTAAGGGCAGCAACTGGTTTTATAACATTATCGATGGGAAACCAGTGGTTTTAAATTACGAAACCGTTTGTTATCCATCAAACGGTTTCCCCGGTGAAAACGGTTATCATTTCTGATTCAATAATATTCCCCATATGTTCATTGAGATAATAAACTATGAAAATTAAAAATATTGGTCTGGCTATTTTACTGATGCTTTCATCGGCATGCGGAACAACAAGTAATTCAGAAGACAGTCATTTTTCGCAAAATAGTAGCGACATAAGTGAAAAGTCGACGAATATTCAAACTGAAGAAAAGACTGATGATGCAAAAGATGTCGCCGGAAGCTGGAAAGTCGGTGGTATATATTACAAAGGATATTTGATAGATGTCAGTGATGACGCCAGGCTTTCAGATTTATACGACACTACATTACTGACGATAAACGATGATGGAACATTTGTATACTTAAAACAGTTTAATAACAAGGGAAAGTGGAATGAAAAAAAAGATGATCCTACTTCATTCATTCTGAAAACGGATTATGTCTTCAGGTATGCTTTGGAAAATGGAGAACTAAAAGAAAAAGAGGTCGATTCTGACAGTGATAATCAATTTATTGCGACTCTTTTGGATGACAATACTATTTCACTTAGTGAATATGATTCGTTTACAGGTAAACCTAAGGCAAATGAGAGCCCGATTCTGTTTGTGCGAGAAGATGTTTCAAGTACATATCTGGCAAATAACAAGACTCCTTTGAATAATAATTCGGGGAATACTTCACCAGGATCACAAACTGAGAATAATACTCCTTCCTCAAAACCCAGCACAAATGCGACAACCGGGGAGAAAAATGCATTAAGAAAAGCATATGATTATCTAAACTACACTGCTTTTTCCTATGAAGGGTTAATTGAACAGCTTGAATTTGAAGGCTATTCACACTCTGAAGCCAAATATGCTGCAGACAATTGCGGTGCTGACTGGAAAGAGCAAGCTGCACAAAAAGCGTTGGATTATCTTGATTATTCTGCTTTTTCATACAGTGGATTGATTGAGCAGCTTGAGTATGAGGGCTTTACTACTTCAGAAGCTACCTATGGCGTTGATAATTGTGGAGCAAACTGGAATGATCAAGCCAGACAAAAAGCAAAAGATTATTTGGAATTCTCATCATTTTCCAAAAAAGAATTGATCGATCAATTGATATTTGAAGGCTTTACCAAAAGTCAGGCAGAATCGGCTGTAAATGATGTTTATTAGGGAGGATAATATGAAAAAAAGTATAGGGCTTCTTTGTATATCAATGATGTTATGCTTAGTTTTGGGATGCGGTTCAGATACTTCTTCCGCTCCAGCAGCAGAAACTCAAAATGCTTCTAATCCTGAAACCAGTGAGGTGAATGAAACAGCACAGACAGAAGAAAAAGAATTCTATGATGAGGATTTTTTATCTGATTTTTCAAAAGCTATTCAGGCAAGATGGGACCTAAACGATAAAAACGGGTCCCTCTCAGATGTCGTTAACGCAGAGTTGGACATCATTTCTGTTGGAGATTATAGAAACAAAAAATATAAAGACTCACATCTGGCAGAGAATGTGCTGATCTATCTGAATGCGTTGGATAAGCAAAAAGAATTGTTAGGAAAAAATAACGGTGATATAAGTGCTGCCAGCGAAGAAGATATGGTTGAATGGTCGAAGACGGCCAATAAGAGATATGAGATTATTGCAGATCTTTATGATAATTACAATTTAAGTATTGATTCAAAGCATTCTAAAGCAATCAATAAGACACACAATCAACTTTATATAAGTAAATATGGGCCGGAAGCATTTGAAAATATGCTTAATGAGTGGGAAATTGAAGAAGATGGTGAAACGATTAGACTTACTGTAAAGAATAAAACGCAGTACGCATATAAAGATATTGGAATCGAAGTGTTTGCTTCAATCGGAAATGAATATAAAGGTATTGTTTTCAGTTCTGAATTTACTGGTTGGGACCCGGATGAGAAAAAGATTATTGAATGGACAGTGGCCGATGAAAAAGCAATCGGAATAAATGTTGAAGAATTAAAGGAAGGTGAACTAATAAATATTTATTTAGGATATTATTAGTTTCAAAACATTTTGCGATTTATTGATTTAGCAATCACAGAGTAAACTGTGGTACCAGTAAATGGTATAAAAATGCGTTGCACACCATTGCTGTAATGTGATCAAGAAGTTTGTCATATTGATTGCATAAACAAAATGGTAACAATAGTAGAAAACCAAAAAAGCTAGAACTTGTTAGTTCTAGCCTTTTTTACGCTTCTTCTAGAAATAGTGTTTACAAATAATATGTTGATTATTCCGTTACTTTCTTAGCCTGTTTAGCGAATCGTTCACCGTAGGTCACAAACAGATCCTTGAACGCTTCTGTATCCGGGCTTACTTCTACCGGTCCGAAGTGGATGACAGGCATACCCCAGGAGCCTCCTCCGGAGTAGATCATCATGCCTTTGACTAACAGCGTTTCAGCCATTCTCAACATGGTCACATCCGCACCACCGTGGATGAACTGTTCTGTCGCAAAGACACCGGCTAACTTACCCGCAAACGGATACTGTCTTGTCTGGTTAAGCAGGAAGTTGTACATTTCCGCAGTCGGTCCGGCAGCGTATGTCGGTGAACCAAAGACGAACGCGTCACTGGCTTTCGCGAATTCTTCATCAATTTCCGTGATATTGAATGCCTTAGCTTCAACACCTTCTACCTTTGCCATACCATCGACAATGTACTGTGCCATGGTGGCTGTATTGTTGGTTCTGGAATCATAGAATACAGTAATTTTCATGTGGTTTCCTCCTGATAGTTATATTTTACTACTGCAAGATAAATTCATCTCCGATTAATGACATACATAGATCGTTCATCAGGGTCAGTTTCTGACCGCCGTCATATTTAAATGTGATTAGTGTTACATCACCGCCCGCAAAGCCCTTCATGGAAGCCGCATCAGTGACATGGCAGAGGTATGCGTCTGCGCTGATTTCATACCACCCGGAGTATTGTCCCATGTTGGAGAAACAGTTTTCCGTGAGGACAAATGTTCCATCCGGGAAGAGTTCCAGTTTTGGTTCCAGACCTTGAGGTACACCCCATTTGGGATCCGGAGTATAGATCCAGGTTGTGGTTACGCCCGCAGGATCTGTATACCCCGCAGGAATCGTACCGCTGATGGAGAAGACATCTCCGGACTTGGAAGACTGGATATCCTTACGCAGAATCAGTGTATCTTCGTCATAGACTTCCATCTCAAAGTTATATACCGGTTCTCCTTTTTTATTCTCCGGCACATAGTCAAAGTTACTGAACATCAGGTAATAACCTTCCTGCCCGTATACACCGTTGATTTCTATGGCACCCATACCCTCAACTTCAGTAAAGGTGAACGTACCATCCGCAAACAGTTTTAAGAAAGACTTGCCAAAAGGATTCTCCTGACTTGCGTTGTAGTACGCGAAGTCTTCCGGTTCCGCAGTTGGTGCTGCGGTGACAGCCGGTGTTGGGGAAGGAGATGGTGTAACAATATTGATTACCGGTTTTTCCGAGGGCTGCGCGCTTGGTTTCGGGGCAGGTGTATATTCCGTAGAGAACAGGTCTTCGGGGCTGGAACCGGCCAGCGTCGTCTTTAACACAAGGGTTTTGTCGTCCTTCTGTTCGAAGATGATCTTTTTCTCTCCGGCAGTCAGGGTGATGACATCTTTACTGATCGTCCAGGATCCGGAGATTTCGTCCGTACCATCCGCGTGCTGATCTTCCAGGACGAAGGTACCATCCTTGCCGAACCACACTTTGGCAGGTTCAGACCGAACAACATCCGCAGTTGTATTCCAGAAGGTTTCTCCGGCAATTCCGGGAGTTTCCGTGTTTTCCTGCTTGTTTGTACATCCTGCGGAGAAACAGAGAAGTAAGGCAATACTGAGCAGGGCAGATAACTTGATTTTCATGGGCAGGATCCTCCTTGGAAGGATATCTTCCATACAGATTAATCATAACATAAACGGACATGTGTCCGCAGAATACCCGCGGATATGCGTGATATAATAACAATGATAGTAGTGAGGATGGAATCATGTTAAGAGATGTTGTGATAGACTATTATCTTCCCAAGGAAGGTACCCGCTGCAACTGTGCAGAGGCGATGATCAACGCCGCAAACACATATTACAATCTGAATTTATCGGAAGACACGTTGTCGGCAGCGTGCTGCTACGGCGGAGGCTGCGGACACGATGAACTGTGCGGAGGTGTCTCCGGTGCGCTGATCGTTCTCGGTATACTTTACGCGAATGGTGCCCGGGCTGCGGATTCACCGATGGTGAATGTGGTACGTCAGGAGTTCTTTGACCGTTTTGATGAGGTATATCCATCTGCGCGGTGCGGATTCCTGCGTCCGACTTTTTCTGTTCCGGAGAGAAGATGTGAGAGTATTCTGAATGTCTGCGCAGATATTCTGGAAGAAGTAATCAGTAAACACGAGGTTGTCCGTAAGGATGCGTAAGCGTAATCCTCTTCTGAAAATCTTATCTGCAGTATGTCTTGTGATCTTTGCGGGAAATCTGTCCGGCTGTGTCAAGGATAAAGCTCATTACGAGGCTGTACAGAAGAAAGCCTTGTCCTATTACAGGAAGAAGTATAACGACCGCAAGGTCACGATCACAGAAAGTTATAAAGCCGGGAATTCCGGCCTTTTCGGATATGTCGGAGTAAAAGACAGAGCGTATGATCTGAGTGACGGATATTCGGTTTACTGGAATGAGGATAAACAGACATATGCGGATAACCGTCAGGCAGAGGAGATTGCGGCAGCGTTTGAGAAAGAGATCATGAGGCCGGCAATCGCAGAACTAGGTGTACCGGTAAGTTGTTCCGCATACTATCTGAACCGGACGAATATGGACTCCTATGATGAGTGTGTATATCAGACATACTTTGATGGAGATCTGCGTAAATTCCTGCAGGAAGAAAAGCCCAGGTTATCTGACCTGATAGTTGAACTGGAAGAGAATGACTCCGTGGATATCGAAGGGAAGATCACCGGATTCTATGATACTCTGAGTACCTGGGTCAAAGGACTTGCGACAGTCAACGTACTGCGGAAAGATGCCGGGTTTGTCCCGGGAAATACCGAACTTGTCTACCGGTGGATCAAGGATCCGGAGATGGCTGTACAGGCACAGTTTGTCCTGGGAAATGAGATCCAGTGGTATCGCCAGGTATACATTGAAGTGTTTGAGGGTGTATACGTGATGAGTGATAAAGCGAATCTGACTCTGAGCGAAGGAGATATCGTCTTTGAGGAAGCCGGTACTTGTGAACAGTTACAGGCACTTCTGGATGAGGCGTACTACTCTATGCCTGTAGATGCGGAACAAAATAAAAACGGCGGATATATGGTTCATGATCAGCGTCATGAGAAACGTGTAGTACTGGATGATCCCTCAGCACCTCTGTACCGTCTGAAAATCTCTGATAAAGTACAGGAGTATATGAAGGATGATGGCCGGCTTCCGGCATATATGTTTACCGAGAGAGAAGACGCTTTACCGTTGATGATCTACCCCGGATACGGGAATCTGAGGATCAGCGTATACAAGGTGTATGGCACAAAAGACACGGGTACACAGTATGAATCACTGACCGTGGATGATCTGTTTTACTTCGGTACGCATCACATGGAAGGTCTGGACGAACAAAAAGGCTGAGATCAGCCTTTTTCTATACCACAGTGTTGGATATCTTTATTTTACGTAGTAAATATATCCTTCTTTGCGGGGTACATCCGGGTGAGCAGGTCCGTCAGGATAACCAAGGATCACATTTCCGATCCCCTCATACTCATCTTCAATTCCCAGGGATTTCAGCAGTGCCAGTCCTTCTTCAGACTCGAATTCTTCTTTCGCACGGTGGATCCAGCAGGCCCCCAGACCCAGAGAGTGCGCCGCAATCAACATGTTTTCAATGACACAGCTGCCGTCATAGATATAGGTAGGGACATCTTTTCTTGCCAGTACGACAAGTACTGCCGGAGCACCGTAGAAGGGATCCATATCGCGTCCCATGACACCGGCATTGATCCGGGAAAGCTGGTCCCGTACTTCCTTGTTTGTGACGGCGAGGATGATCGGGGATTGTTTACCCATTCCTGTAGGCGCATAGACACCGGCCTGGACGATCTGTTCAATCAGTTCAGGTTCCACAGGTGTGGGCAGATATTTTTTTGTGCTCTTGCGAGAGAGGATCGTTTTCATTGTTTCATTCATGTTCATACCTCCATACAATTGTTGTATAAATAAACTTTTACTAAAGAAATTGTAACATAATGTGTATAATTGTATCGGTGATAAATATGAAAGTAGTTGTAATTGACGCGCAGGGCGGAGGAATCGGAAGACAGATCATCACTTCGCTGAAGCAGAAAGAAGAGAACATCCATGTGACTGCTGTAGGAACAAACTCAGCAGCCACAGCCGCAATGTTAAAAGCCGGGGCAGATGAAGCCGCTACCGGAGAAAACGCAGTCGTCGTGACCAGCAGAACCGCAGATATCATTGTCGGACCGATCGGAATCATGATTGCAGATTCCATGCTGGGTGAAATCAGTCCGGTGATGTCCACAGCTGTAGCACAGAGCAAGGCGACCAGGATCCTGATCCCGTTCCGTCATTGTGACACGATCGTTGTCGGTATACATGAAACAAATACAGGTAAATTGATTGAAGAAGCAGTAACCGAAGTGTTAAAGCTCATTCATCAGGATTAAAGAGTATGAGTAGTTCCAAATCATTTTTAGATCGTCTGATCCAGATTCAGGGAGAGAATAAAGAAGATCCCGATACGGTAAAGGAAATGTACCGCAAGTTGATTGCGATTGCCTGGCCTGCCGCATTGGAAGGTTTACTGCTTACCTTGATGAACTCTTTCGATACGATGATGGTCGGAAGACTTGGTCCTGCGGCAATCACGGCGGTAGGTCTGTGTTCGCAGCCGAGAATGATCATGTTGCTGCTGGCACAGGCATTGTGTGTGGGTACTACGGCAGTAACCGCAAGACGTAAGGGACAGGATCGTCAGGATGCCGCAATATCCTGTCTGAAGCAGTCTCTGGTGATTATTACAGCGATTGGTATCACAATTACCCTGATTGGTTATTTCGGTGCGGAAGCCTTGGTAAAGCTGTCCGGCGCAAACAGTGAGACTGTGGGAGATGCCAGTACGTATTTCCGTATTATCTCTCTGGCTTTTGTGGCGAATTGCTGGGCGTTGTGTATCTGTGCAGCCATGCGTGGTATCGGGAAAACCAAAGTGACCATGGTCGTGAACATGACGGCCAACGTAGTCAATGTATTCCTGAACTACTGCCTGATTCTGGGGCATTTCGGTTTTCCCGCGCTGGGTGTTCGCGGTGCGGCAATTGCGACAGCGATTGGTACTCTGGTCTCCTGTGTCATGGCGCTTATCGTCGTGATGAAGAAGGGGGAATATCTGAGTCTGAGGCCTTTCGGAAGCGTCCGTTTTGATCGTGAAACAGTATCCGGTCTGATTCAGATCGGCGGCGGTTCGATCGCGGAATCGGTATTTATGCGTGTCGGCTTCCTGATCAACGGCAGATTGATTGCGGGTGTAGGTACAGCAGCGTATGCCACAAACCAGATCGTCATGCAGGTATCCAGCTTATCCTTTACCCTTGGGGACGGCGCAGGTTCTGCGGCCACATCTCTGATCGGACAATCTCGTGGCGCAGGAAAAAAAGAAAAGGCGAAACTGTACGTCAAGATCGTACAGAAGTTCTCCATGTTTATCTCGATTGCCTTGATTTTATTTATGGTACTGGGCAGGAATGTACTTCCCGCGTTGTTTACACAGGATCAGATGATCATCTGGGCTGCGTCTTTGTGTTTCCTGATTCTTGCGCTGGCAATTTACCCGCAGAACCTGCGTGTGATTCTTGCCGGATGTCTGCGCGGCGCAGGGGATGTGAAATACGTAGCTTTAGTTTCCCTGATCAGTGTGCTGATTATCCGTCCGTTAATGACCTGGGTATTCTGCTATCCTCTGAATTCGATGTTCCCGCATCTGAATCTTGGTTTCCTGGGACCGTGGATCTCTTTTGACATTGATGCGTTTGTCCGGGCATGGATGTTGATCGTCCGTGTAAAACAGGGAAACTGGGTAAATATCAAACTATAGAAGATTCTATCTTGTCATATAACTCAAATACATTACGTAAAGTCAGGTGTAACAGCGTCCGGGGTATCACAATATCATGACCCTGGCCGTCAGGGTTTTCTGTAAATAACTCCATGGAAGTTACCGGATAGTAATGGACTTTATTCTGGTACATGGTATAGATATTGCAGGCGTTTTCCCAGCGAGTGCTGTACGCTTCAACAAAGAACGTATTCTCCCGCATATACAAGCCGTTCGTAGAGTTTGCGCCATGTACACTGAAAACCACATCCGCGTTGTAGAAAAGCGTCATTTGTTCCAGTACGGAATAGTTTTCCGGGATGATTTCCGTAAAACCATAGCTCTTGATCAGTTCATCGGCACCTAACAGTTTTCTTGTGGTAATTCTTTTGACATAGATCTTTTTAGGCAGGGAAGGGTCTCTGGGTAATGTGCTTTTGATATGGTCTGCCAGTCGTTTCAGCACAAAGGAAGAGTGATATCTGGAGTTATCAATCAGTTTGACATAGAACAATTCTTCAAACTCATAGATCTTGTTAAAATCGAAGTCATTAATTGTCAGTATCCGGTCCGGACTGATTCCGGCAATCCGCATGATTTCTTTACAATAAGGCACATTGTTAATCACGTATTTACCGGTATATCCGTTTTCTTCCAGAAGCCATACACAGTCCATGTTTTCATAAGTAAAATGCCAGTAATTTGAACAATTCGCTTTTGTCAGCACACAGTATTGACCAGGCATGGGTATGACTTCTGCTTTGGCGTTTTTAAATGGAAACGGAAAATCTGAGAAACGTCTGATATAGACTGGTAATGGATAGACAGTCAGAGGGTCTTTGATTACCTTTCCGTCCCGGTCAAATAAATAGCCGATATCTACAGTGTAGTAGTTTGGTACGGCATACCGCATGTTCTTCAGAACATGTACTTCGTAATGATCCTGAGAGATATGATACGGATCTTCTATATGTTCAAAAGCAGATAAAGGATAAAGGTCTTCTTCTGATCCGAGGTGAGCCAGGGGAATATGGTTTTCCTGTGCCGATGCGGCAGCTTTTTCATAACCGTTGAGCATACAGATTATCAGCGCTTCAAATACACCCTGTTGATAGTCGGTAACGAGATCTTCCGGATCACGCACAGAAATAAAACCGGGTTCTGTATTCTGCGTATTGATTAGTTCGTATTTACGGTCATAGACAGCGGTGATCTGATAAGTATCCGAACAAAATCTCGTAATACTTTCCACCATTCTTCTACCATAACCGGCATATCCCCAGACAGCGATTTTGATCATATTCAGACTCCTTAACTTTTGTAAGTAAAGTGTAGTTATTCCTTGTGCAGGAAAAGCACATACATCTCATATTTCGTGCATGGAAAGATGAGTGATAATATATTATTATAATCCGGGTTACATAAGAAAATGTCAAATCAGTTAAGAGATACAAATTATCATATCCATGTGGACAGCGGCCACCGTTTTTTAACATTTAACCTGAAAGAGACATGGAAATACAGAGATCTGATCTGGTTATTTACGAAGAAGAATCTTCTGGTCCGTTATAAGCAGACAGTATTGGGACCTGTATGGCTGATTCTTTCCCCGACCATGACCAGTATCATGTATACCATCTTTTTCGGAACCGTGGCAGGGATTGATACCGAAGGACTGCCCAAGATCATGTTTTATCTTGCGATGAACGGACTCTGGTCGTATTTCTCGGTTGTCTTTTTCCGTTGTGCAGATCTTTTCCGCGGTCATGCGTATATCTTTGGCAAAGTGTATTTTCCGCGGCTGGTGATGGCTTTCTCGGAGATGCTGGTCTCAGTGATTGAGTTCCTGATTCAGTTACCGGTGCTGGTGATTCTCTGCGTGTGGTATTCGTTCCACGGGATGGCTATTCCCTACATTACCTGGTTCTGGATCGTGATCATTTTGTTCTGGGTGGGAATGATGGCTATGGGATGCGGTATTCTCGTATCCAGTTTTACAACAAAGTACAGGGATTTACGGATCCTGGTTGGTTATGCGGTACGTTTGTGGATGTATGCGACACCGGTGGTATATCCGCTGTCCATTCTGAACCCGGGCTGGCTTCGTACATTGGAGCTGATCAATCCGCTGACGTATCCGATGGAGTTCTTCAGAAAGATGGTACTGGGTGTCGGCGGAGCACCGGTGTACAGTTTGATTATTTCGGTTGTGTTTACGGCAGCTGCGGCTGTTCTTGGTATATTGGTCTTTAACAAGATGGAACGTAATTTCATGGATACTGTGTAGGAGTAATGATGGACCGGTCAGTAATGGTAGAAGTAAAAAATCTGAAGAAGCGGTATCGCCTGGGTGAGATCGGCACCGAGTCTTTTCGTCAGGATCTGCAGAGCTGGTGGGCAAGACACCAGGGGAAGGATGACCCCCTGAGCAGGATCGGAGAAGAACCGGATGTTTTCTATGCGCTGAAAGGGCTGAGTCTGACCTTCCGCCGCGGGGAATCCATCGGTATCATCGGAGAGAACGGAGCCGGAAAGAGTACCTTCCTGAAGTTGTTATCCAGAGTTACGGCACCGACAGAAGGATCGATTGACTTGTACGGACGTGTGACATCCATGTTGGAAGTAGGCACCGGTTTTGACGGGGAAATGACCGGCCGGGAGAATATATATATGAACGGTGCGATCCTGGGGATGACCAGGGCAGAGATCGACGCCAAGATGGAAGAGATCATTGAGTTTTCTGAACTCCGGGAGTTTATTGATACTCCGGTCAAGAGATATTCCAGCGGGATGTATACCAAACTTGGTTTTGCGGTCGCTTCACATCTGGATAGTGAGATCATCATCATGGATGAAGTGCTGGCAGTAGGAGATATTGCCTTCCAGAACAAGTGTCTGAAGAAGATGAAAGAGGCGGTCACTTCAGAAGGAAAGACCGTACTCTATGTCAGTCACAATATGAATCAGATCCGGCAGTTATGTGACCGTGTCATTGTACTGAGCCGGGGAGATCTTGTGTTCGACGGTGATACAGGAGAGGCCATAGAGTTCTATCTGAAACAGTTTCAGACTGAGAAACACGCGCGGGATTACCGGGAAGAGATTCGCCCCGACTGGCTTCATGATGAGCGTATACGCATTGTTTCAGCGGAGTACAGAGACCGGGATTCCATTTATTTTTACCGTGATGAGCCGATGAAGATCCACATGGTTCTTCAGACAGAACAGGATGTAGAGAAACTGGGATTACGTATCGAAGTCAGTAATACAAACGATGTAAAACTTGGAACATACTTCTTATATGATATCTGTGATTGTCATGCGGGGGAGAGAATCGAACTGGATATTGATGTGGATATCTCATCCTTTACGAATGACACCTATAATACGATCTACTGTTTCTTTGTACGGGATGAATCCGGCACAAACCTGAATGTGGACAGGGTATACGGACTAAGTTTTGTCCATGAAGATAGTCTTCCGGCAAGAAAACTGAACTGGGAAACGGAGAACTGGGGATATCTGGCGCTGCCTGGTGCGGTAGTAACACACGTGGAGAAACACTGATGGATATCCGCAGATTACACGAAGCCCAGCTGGATACACTGAAGGATATCGCCGCGGTATGTGAGAAATATCATATCCGGTATGCGCTCTACTGCGGTACTCTTTTAGGCGCGGTCAGGCATAAGGGATTTATCCCCTGGGATGATGATATCGATGTGGTGATCCCGCTGCCGGATTATTATACATTCCAGGATGTATTTCCCCGGGAGATGGGAGAGAAGTATCTTACGGAGACATACCATAGTGTGCCGAAGTCCAACATTCTCTGGACGAAGATCAACCGCCGGCATACTACGTATGTTTCGGAGAAGATGCTTGGGCATGAGATGGACTGGGGTATATCCGTGGATATTTATCCGATGATTGGTGCGGCGGATTCTGCGTTGGGATTAGCCTGGCAGAAGTTTCTGATTCAGACTGCCAAGGTGATGGTGTGGACGGAGTTTGAACGTCATGCGGGAACGAAATACCGCGGATGGCAGAAGATCGGCTATCTGACCTACGCTCTGCCCAGAGGATTCCGTCATTGGGTGGCGGACAGGATCATGTCCAGGGTAATGATCGATCCCGGAAAAACCAGACGGATCAGCACGATTGACGGAGCACACTTCGATGCCAAATATACACACGAAATGTGGGATACCATGATCACCGGTGACTTTGAGGGTGAATCTTTCCGCATGCCTGCGGAGTATGATACGATTCTGAGGATCATGTACGGGGAGTATATGACATTACCTCCGGAAGAAGAACGAATCGTACACTTCAAGGATCATATCGTCTTCAGTCTATATCAGGACAGTGATGAAATACGTGCAGAGCGAAAGACGGAGCCGGCAGTCAGGACTTCGGTGCTTCTTCGTATACACAACAATATAGATTCTTTGAAAGCTTGTCTGGATAGTATACTTGCGCAAAGTCAGAAAGAGATGGAAGTCATTCTTGTGGAAGACGGAGCGGGTGTAGAGTGTCTGGAACTATGCCGGGAATATACCGCAAAATATCCGTGTATCACATGGGCTGAACAACCGCAAAACGGTCAGGAATCACGTCATCACGTGCTGGATACAGCGAAGGGAAGATATGTTTACTTCATGGACTCACAGGATACGGTTACTCCGGATTTGTTTGAGAAGTGTTATCAGACATGTGAAGAGAGACATCTGGATTTTGCGGTTCTTCATGTCCCGGAGACTTCCGGTATGGAGGACAGGAATTACAGCGGTGCGGAATACTGGGAACTGGTACATGGCCATGGCGGAATATCTTATGAACCGGGAGAATATTATATCCGGAAAGACTTTTTACAGAAGAACTGTCTGTACTTCCGGGAGGGTTCCCGTATAGAGGATGATTGGTTCCTGCGGCTGTATATCCACGGGCAGAACCTGTATGGTATTCCGGAGAAGCGATCTTCCGTGTCCGGGGAAATATGTGTACAGGGTATGCCGGCTGGGGATCTGCGGGATGAAATTATACGCACACACGATGCGCTTCAGAAGATTGGTAAGGAGTATCCGCAGACAGAGTTTCAGAAAATGACCGGGGATGTGATGGTCCGGAATGTAGAGCGTATTCTGTGTTATGGCGAAGACATGAAAGTCGTGATTTATGGTACGGGTATCGTCAGTAAGCGTTTCCTGGACAGATACCGGCAGAAGTACGGAAAACCGCGGGCTAATCTGATCTTTATGAACACAAAGGTCACAGAGAATACCTTTGAAGAATATCCGGTGATTGCCCTGGATCAGATCCGGGATTATCATCCGGATGTGGTGATCATCGCCAGTACCAGGTACAAAGATGAGATGATCCAGTCAGTCCATCAGGTTTTGGGACAAGTCCGGTATTGTTGTGTATACTGACAGTACATAAAGAAAGAGTAAGTAATGAGTAAGACTAAAGAGACCGAACAACGTGTTATAGAAATGATTTCCCGTTTTGATGAGGAATATTTTGACGCGAAAATTGCCGGAGATCCGCAGTGGGCGTTGTCTTACCATTTATGCAGTCTGCGCTGTGGTCTGTTGAACTGGTACGATTTCCACGGTGAGAATGCGTTGGATATCGGCGCGGGATTCGGGGCTCTGACAGGAATTCTGTGTGATCATTTTACTCGTGTGGATGCGGTAGAATACGATTCTGTGAGGGCAGATGCCCTGCGTATGCGTTATAAGCACCGGGATGGATTGACGGTACATACTATGGATATCCGTGAATATACGCCGGACGTGCTGTATGACTGTATTCTGATCGTGGATTTCGCGGAAGAATATGAAGGGGATTTTACTGCGCTGCTGAAACAGGCTTTATCCTGGCTGAAGGAAGATGGTGTGATCCTGCTGGGACTGCGCAACAGAGCAGGGATGAAATATACCTGCGGGATGAAGGATGAATATATGCAGGAACCGTTCGGTCAGTATAAGAATACTTCGTTATATACACGGCAGGAGATTGTACAGTTGCTGGAACATTGCGGAATCTCTGATTCATTCTGGTATTATCCGCTGCCGGACAGCCGTTATGCCCAGATCATCTGCTCTGAAGAAGATATGCCCAGGCATTCAGTCCGTGACCGAATCATTGTGTATGATCCTTTTAACAGTCCTGTCATATTTGATGAAAATGATATGCTGGATCATGTGTTAAGTGAAGGAAATCTGCCTGAACAGGCAAACGATTATCTCCTGGAGATACGCCGAAAACCAGGCAGAAACCGGCGGCATATCGTGTCCGCAGTCATTTCCGCAGACCGCGAACGCGGAAGGGCGTATAAAACACTCTTTTATAGTGATCACAGCGTGGAAAAGAGAGCGTTATATCCGGAGGGAGTACGGTCCCTGAAACAAAGTGCGGAGAATCATGAGGTATTGAGAAGAAGAGGAATACCGGTGATTGAGCAGGAATGGCGGGAAGATCATCTGTGGATGCCCAGAGCGGAAGGAATCACACTTCAGGATAAACTGGTGCAGGTGCTTAAATCCGGAGATATACCGGGGTTCTATACGATCGTGGATCGTCTGTATCAGCTGATTCTTCAGTCTGATCCGGAATCTGTACAAGGAATCCTGAAACCCGGATACATCGATATGATTCCCCTGAATGCGTTCTGGATCAACGATCAGATCGTCTTCTTTGACCAGGAGTTCACCAGAGAGAATTGTCCTGCAGGATATATTCTCTGCCGGGCAATCTTCTATCTTTGGGTGTTGAACCCGGATCTGGAAAAGATCTTACCGAGATACGAAGTAGAAGATCACTATGGCTTAACGGAGAAACTGGCGGAATACCGTGCGATGGAGTCTGCGTTTGTCGGAGAGAATCGTCAGTGGATGAAATATTCGCAGTATTACGGATGGTCAGCAATACAGGGAAAGATCGCGGAAAACAGGCAGAAACTTATCGGGCATACACGAGAGGATGATCTTGAACAAGTACGCAGGATCCATGAGATTCAGCTGGATATGTTAAAGAAATTCGATGAGGTATGCAGGAAGTATGGTCTGCGTTACTTTGCGGTGCATGGCACCCTTTTGGGGGCAGTCAGACACCAGGGATTTATCCCCTGGGATGATGACATGGACCTGGCAATGCCCAGAAAAGACTATGATAAGCTTTGTGAAGTCTCCGGACAGGAATTTACCGGACAGTACTTCTTCCAGATACCGGAGAATGATCCGGAGTGTTTCTACGGAGGTTACGGGAAACTGCGTAACGAGAATACTTCCGCACTGGAGTGGCAGAATCAGGGACATGATTGTCACCAGGGAATCTGGATTGATGTCCTTCCTCTGGATCATGTGCCGGAAACGGATAAGAAGCGGGAACTGTTACAGAGAAATGTAAAGAGAAGACAGAAACTACTCTATGCGAAGATCTATCCGAATTGGGCGAATATGATCTCGGATGTCAAAGATGAGAGAGTAAGCTTGTATTATTTACTGAGCGGGCGTATTTCACACGCGGGATTGTGCAGAATGTTATACCGTATTCTGACTTCCTGTAAGGAAACCGGATGGGTAGGAATTCTGGCGTGTTATTACAAGTATGTAAAAAACCGGAATATCTATCGTAAAGAGGAGACAGAGAATCTGATTGAGGTACCGTTTGAGGATACCAGAATCCCGATTCCTGCCGCATACGATACCTGGTTAAAGGACCGTTACGGAGAGAACTATATGGCTTATCCTTCGGAAGAATACCAGAAGATACGTCATTCTGCGGCTTTTGATACGGAAATATCGTATAAGGAGAAACGATGATGAGTGAGAAGAAATACCATGTGGGATATGTCATGGGTGTATTTGATCTGTTTCATGTCGGGCATCTGAATCTGGTGCGCAGGGCTAAGGAACAGTGTGATTACCTGATCGTGGGTATTCTGACGGATGAAGTAGTATCCGAGATCAAGCATATCGTACCGGTGATCCCGTTTGAACAGAGAAAAGAGATCATGGAAGCGATCCGGTATGTGGATGAAGTAGTAGCCATAGATGAGATGAAGTATCTTTCCAAGGTCAATGAGTGGCATAGACATCCGTTTGATTGTCTGTTTTCCGGGGATGACTACAGCGGGAATGAATACTGGATGGAAGAAAAAAGAATTCTCAATACACTGGGTTCGGATATACAGTTCTTCCCCTACACGAAGACACAGAGTTCGACAAAAATAAAAAAGACCATGTCGGACAGAGAAAACAAAAAAGAATAAACAAACTGGCAGATCATCATAGGTCTGCCTGTAATGTTATACAAGGATAATGAATATCTTTACAGCGGTAGTTTTATTACCGATACACCTAGTGCATCCAGGGCTTCCTGTTCATCCGGATTCAACGGTATATACCCGGAATCATCAGGAATAAACAGGCAGTCATAAGGGTGTCTGTGCCATTCCGCAGCATAACCAGGGATTTCATCTTTCTGTACCAGAATCACTTCGTCCACATCTTTCAGCGCGCGCAGAATTGCAAGATGTTCCTCCTGCGGTATCACCGGCATGGACCGGGTGATGCCATACACAAGCTCATCAGCTAAAACAACCATCCGCAGATAGAAGCACTGAGCCTTGGCGAGCTGGATCCTCCGCAGATACTGGTAATTAAACGGACCGGACGTTCCGAAAAGCACACCGGTACTATAGCAGGGAATCAGCTGGTTTAGTTCCATATCCCAGCGGATAATCTGATCGGCAGGTAAACCTTGTTGTCTCAGGTGATTCCATATCTGCCCCCATTGTGTCTGCGCACAGAGAACAATAAGCGTGTCTTTTGTCAGCCTGGGATAAATCTCTTCCCAGGATAAGCATTGTACACCACGGTATTCCTTTCCGGTTTTATTCCGGTCAGAATCACAGAAGCATAACGGCAAAGGGAAGCCCTCAGAGATGAGGAAATCCAGTAATATACGGGAATAGTAAGTAAACCCGTAGAGAATATAGTTTTCTGTTGTTCTTAAGCGATTCCGTGAATCCTGCAGGCCATGAGACATGGATAGGTTGCCGGGCATCAAAAAATCTTTTACATGATCTGTCTGCGGAAGCATCTGCGCGTACTTGAACCACATGAAATCCAGGGGATGGGTACATGTCTGCATCCATGGTTTCTCTGCGCCGGCATAGTGAAGGATATACATTTTTCCGTTGTGGATATCCTGGTGTTCCTGCTTTGTCAAACCGGATCTCGGGAATTGATCCGACCACTTATATGTTAACGGGAATACGTTCCAATATGTTGATATCGGCATGACATGACCGGTACAGCAGAGATTCAGAATATCCTGGTCGCAATACGGCAATTCAGTATCTTTATAACGGGAGAACTGTGTATAGAGATCTGCCTGGCGCATTTTCTTCAGGTTCATCACTAATACACCGGCATTGAAGTATTGTTTCAGGTTTTCCGGACCGTGGATTTCTTCCATCCGGCATAATTTCTCGTCGATCAGATTACGCATGGGCAGATCTGGCGCGGCAGCCAGATAATACTCATCAAAGTCTTTTGATTGTGTGACCTGGTCCCAAAGCTCTGTAATATCTCGCAGAACGATCAAGTCACCATCCAGGTACAGACAGGTATCCAGGAACGGGAACAGGTTGATGATGGATAACCTGGCAAAGGTCATTCTGTTCAGATATCCGGGGAACGGACTGTGATCAAAATCATCTTCCGGCAGAGGGATAAAGGTAAAGGAAAACGATGGATATCGCTGAGTCAGAGCAGTAAAAAGAGAAACATCGGTTTCTTCCGGTTCCTGGTTGGTTAAACAATACAGGTGAAAACGACGCTCCGGATCTGTGTTTTCCAGAAGTGATAACATGGCAACAGCAGATGGTATAAGAAAATTCCTGTCAAAAGTCATTACAACAGGAATAATTTCCTGAGATTTGAGTACCTGGCTGTTATCGGACATGACAATATTCTCCTTTAGTCCTGTTTCTTGATCATGGTTTTAAACCAGTCATCATAGACGGGTAATTCAATACCCAGATATGTCTGGGCAGAGTACATCTCTTCAACCAGACGGGGTGCGATTCCGTCTTCTCGTGAATAGAACAGATCAAAGAACTCCTGCAGAAAAGATGAGGCTGTATCCCAGGCAATACCAAGACTTTGCAGTTCTTCCTGACTGCGTAGTTCTTCCTGGAATACAGGAGTTCCGTCTTCCAGCATATGATTTAATGAAGGATCCGGGGAAGAGAAGTAATTCTCCAGTTCAACATATCCCTGAAGCAGTTCCGGGTTTTGTCCCAGAAGATAATATTCAATCATTGTCTCTTTTAATGTTTCAGAGGAGTATGTACCAAAGTAGAACCCGTAAAAAGAGTACGGAAGGATCTGAGAAAGACATTTCTGCGTGTTTCCTACAGCGATAAAATCAACGACAGCATAATCTCCGCCCTGACGCAGGCCAAGCTTCTCAGAATAACGAAGATATCCCTGCCGTGCATTCTCCGCATTCTTATGAATGATCGGCATATGTCTTTCTATATACTCAACGTTTAGTTCTCTTTGATCGTGCGGAAGTAACTGATCAGCAGGGACAAGATAAACTTTTTCCAGCAGCTGGTCTGTATCTAATCCGAAGCTTCTGCCGATTTCCGTCATGCGGTCTGCCTGCAGGTTTTCATCAGAACAGCACAGAAATGACGAATGCCGGTTCGCGTTATAGTAGAAAGCCGGAGGCAGTGAATATCGGTCACGGATACGTTCGTAGAGTTTACAGGATAACCATCCGTCTCTGGCAAGAAACAGAACTCCGTCGTAGTTCCTGATCATAAGCTTTTGTATGAGCCAGCACATGTGACCCGCAATTAACGGACCGATAACACTGTTTCCCATGTATGCCATACGATCTGCGAGAGACAGTTCCCAGCGGTTTGGATTCTGGAAAGGGTCCGCAAAAATACGCGAGACAGATAAACCTAGCAGGCAGCGCTCTGCCAATGTGGAAGCGAATTCAAATGTCTTTACCCATGGACTGTTCTGTGCAAGAGAAAGCACAGAAGGGATGAGTATACTGTCAATTCCGTATTCTTTCGGGGCTTTTCCGTCAGCTTCAGGGTTATCACCGATATGCAGGATATCTCCGGGTTTATCACAAAGACCAAGTAATTGTGAATACAAACCGGTTTGTTTTGCCTGCTTACAGTCACAAGAAACAAAGATCTTTTCATATCCGGAGATGCCTTTTTCCTGAAGAATCTCTTGAAGAACAGGCGCGGGCAAATACATGTCGCTGGTCAGTATCACGCGTTTTCCCTGCGCAAGCGCATAGTTAAACAGTTCTACTACGGCTTTCCGCGGTTCCAGAACAGATCGTTCCACATCCACTTCCAGCTGTTTCATCGCTTTCTCGATATCCGGGTTCCAGTTGTAGAAATCCGCCATCATCTCATAGATATCATCCAGTGTACAGAAGGGAGTATTATCCTCAGTCCTTGCCCGTACAGCAGCGAGCCTGTCTGCCCGGTATCCTGCGTGTTTTGCCTTGTTTTCCGTGAGTATATATACGTCTCTCGGATATAATGTCTTCCGTACAAGTAAAGTATCGAAGATATCAAAAGAGATCACAGAATGTGTACGGATCTGTTCCTTGATCCGGTCTTTCTGATCCGGGGAGAAGGGAATCTTTTCAGGGATAACACGGCTGGGCAGAAGACTGTTGAAATCAAGAACATTACGTTCCACAAAACGAATTGTATGAATACCGTAACAACGCGGTAAGATAAACTCATTGACTAATCCGCTCGCAAAATAAACGATCTTTTTTCCCGGGAAGGATTCAGTCAGTGTACGGAAAGAAAGATCCTCTCCTGTACGCCGGATCAATTCCGTTTCCGATTCTATAAATCCGTAATCTTTTAAGGCTTGTACCTGCAGATCTTCCGGATAAGATTTACGCAAACTGAAGCGCAGTATTTTTCCTCTTTGACGCAGTTCCGGAATCAGCTGGGTAAATAAAACATTCGGAACCAAACCTGCCGGACCTGTAAAGGAAGGGAAAATCGTGTCCATGACTTCAAAGCACACAATATCATAAGGATAACAGCCGGAAAGTGAGTTACCCAGAGTCAGAGGTTCCGCTGTACCTGCCTGATAATGGACAGAGAACTCATCCAGACCATACATGTTATAAATTTCAATATAATTATCTTTACAGATACGCCGGATCGTACGGAAGGCGGCTTCTTCATATTTTACCCGTTCTGTGAGGATGACCATGTCAAAAAACTGCGTCAGGAACTTCTGGCTGAAAAACGTAAAGGGGGTATGGAGAAATGAGCACAAAGGAACGTCTTTCCGGAATCTGGCTGATCACGATGAACCTTTTGGCGTTGTTAGCCTATACCGTTTTCTTCGTAGCTCAGATGTGGCTGGATATTCTGCACGCATGGTACCTGGCGCTGGTCATTCTGCAAGGCGCAGCACTGTTTATTTATATGTGGGGACCTGATAATTTAAAGTCAAAAACACTCAAAGTGTTGTACCGTCTCCTTTTCGTTTCTTCGATTTTGGTGATTCCCTCTTTTCTTTTTATTTTTATGGGGCTTATTTCCCAATATCACGCAGAGATACCGGAAGCTATTGACGCCGCATCTATGCGTACGGAAGATATTCTTCCTAAAGATCAAACCGTGGTCTACAACACCGGCACGCTTTATGTATTTTTCCCGGAATACTCCGACATAGATCATGTAACCGGGAAGCGTCCATCAAAATCAGATGAGTCCATCACCTGGTGCAGCGGGGCCGCTTTTCAGCACAGCGTAAGTCTCGGTTTTTCCGAGGTTGATGTAGAGGGTGATCATGCCGTAAACGGCACTCTTTACGAAAGCCCCTACAATAGGGATACCTTCGTGGCATTTACTTTTGCAGACGGAAAATATTCCTTTAATTTCGAAAACACCTCCGAAGCCATAAAAAAGGCAGCAGAAAAAGGAGGCAGCGGGTTTATGCAATTCGGGCTGATCCGGGACGGAGAGTCTGTAATGAATTTCGAAAGACCGAGAGCCCGTGTTTATCGGACCATGGCGGAACTGAACGGAAATCT
>JAFRMA010000094.1 GCA_017430925.1 Solobacterium sp.
AATAATCTTTTCTGCAGTGAAGACAAATTCTCCAGGTCAAAGCGTACCGGCACCTTTACCATCATCTGTCCGGTAATTTCATTGACTACTTTCTTTACTCTCTCTGCAGTGATCTTTCCGATCCCGCGGATATCGATGATCTCCTGCTCATCCATCTCGTACAGGTCATAGATCGTTCCTGCGCCTGCATTCTCCAGCATGGATACCTTGGACGCGCCGATTACCGAACGAAGAGTATGTACAGAGATCTCTTCCATGTCATCCTGGATATAGGAAAGCTGATACCGGTGAAGAGTATCCAGTACTCCAGCTTTTTGTTCATCATGAAAACCAGCGATATCCTGTAACCGGGAATCACAGTCACGAAGAATACCACGCAGTATCTTCATTTCCTTGAAATCCGGACGTACAGAACTCATTGTGCCTCTCCTTTGTCCTTACGCAGTTCCTGGATCATTCCAAACAGGATCTTCGGATTCAGTGAGTGCAGGATCAGGACTGTATTCTCCCTGGTTTCCTTAAACAATGCCGGCGCAACTACCGCAATCACAAACTCTGTAAAGATCGTCGCAATCGTGGCACCGATAATATCAAACCGCGGGATCAGCAGCCAGTTCAGAATCACGTTGGTTACGGCGCCGATGGTAAAGATATACTTGTAGATCGACTGCCGGTTCTCACTGACCATCCAGGCATTCCTGGCTACACCGAGATACGCGAACAAGTTGATCCATGTCGCAAAACGCAGACACATGATGGAAGGAATATACTGGCTGCCGTGGATGATCAGGATGATCGGCTTTGCCAGGATCATGATTGCGATCGCTGCCAGTGTACACAGCCAGATCACCAGACAATACAATTCCCGGATCCGGTAATGATAGACTTCCCTGGGTTCATTCTTCTTCGCTTCGATGATCACGGGATAGAAGGAGTCGATCACTGCCGCGATGATGAACGACCAGTACGTATTAACACTTACCGCCACTTCATAGTATCCGACCATGGTCTCATTCAGCATACTCTTTAACATGATCCTGTCCATCTCTCCGTAGATGGAGATCATCAGGCCGGAATAGATAAAGTGATAACTCCGGGATAACATCTCCTTACCCAGGGATAATTCGAAGCCCAGACTCTTCTTATTCTTTAGTTTGAAGGTAAAGTAGAGTAATACCGCGATTACGATCGTATCCAGGCTGTTGCCCAGCGCAAACCAGCGTACATCCTTGGATGAGGAGAGAATGTACAATCTGTACGTTGCCACAAACACATACGCAATTGTCTGGATAATACTGGAATACTTGGATTGTAACTTGGACTGGTACCAGAAGTTAAAACTCTCAAAAGACTGGAAGATCAGGGTCAGGGACAACAATGCGGCAATTACGATAATCAGAGGTTCGTCCGGGTTCAGCAATGCCAGCAGACCAATGATCAGCAAGCTGCACAGCACACTCGACACAAGCCTCATGATGATTGCCGTCCCAAGAACAGCCTCTTCCTTGTCACTGTGATCAAACAGTTCTTTGATGATAATGTTATTAAAGCCTAAAGATGCTATACCTGTCGCAAAGGATACATACGCGCCGACGTAAGAGATCAGACCGAGATTGCCGGGACCGAGGAATCTTGATGTCCATCCCGTAATAAAAAGGCCCAGAAACATCTGCAGTACTCTGGCACCGATGATCCATCCTGCATTCTTCGCAACTTTTCTGTTCATCGTAACAATTCTATCACAGGTATTTCTTTCCTCCCACTGTTTCTATGTTCCGGGGATAGAAAAACCGCAGATGATTTCTGCGGTATTCTACTGAAGATCCTCCATTTCATTTAAAACTTCCTTCAGTTTCTTCATCTCTTCAAAAGACAGGGTAATTCCCTTTCCCATACGGATCTCTCCGTTTTTCATCCTTGTCCAGTTGCGGATATCATAGACCGGGTTTCCGTCATTGTAGGAGACCAGGTTTACTTCCTTGGTATAACGATGACCGGTAGAAGATTCATTCTCACTGATCGTATCGAAATTCTGGATGATATCATATTTAAATTCTGTTCTGGGCATAATTCTCTCCTTTTCTGTTATTTATTTTAAACGCTCTTGTCATACAATACCGCGTAATCCGCGGTTCGTAAAGTCATCTTACCGGTTTCCTGTCTGGGTATGTTCAAGGACTTTGCAACTGCCAGGCATAAGTCATCAATTTTCTTTCCAGCATACTCATGGATTCTGTGATTTCCGCTTTATCGGACCGGGCATGTTCATGCATGGACTGTGAGGTACTTTCGAGGCTGTTCTGGATCCGCAGCACCTCAGACATGGTGATATTCCTGCTTGTGTCATTAGAAGCCAGGAAAGCCCCGTACGCATTGAAATTACCACGTCCGCAGTACAATGAACTGAATGTCTCTTCCATGCTAGGGTCATAATTCTTCAGTACATCATACTTTCCAAGATCCCTAAATCCCTGTTCAATCAGTTTCAGACGCAGGGATGCTCTGGCTTCAGGATCTGCACTATCTCTCTCGTCCGGATAGATCAGTAATACATCCCCTGCCTCAAAATCAGGGTTATCCAGGGTGTTCAGAGGATCCGGCGGATATGCGTTCAATGCCCACCGCAGAAAGCCGTCAAATCCCGCACTCTTCAGATAATACATATCCCACAGTGTTTCCGCAGGGTCACTGACCGCATAAGAACTGGGATACGTTACCGAGCAGTTATATAAGGTAGTTTCCAGACCAAGTTCTCTCCTTCTTTCCACAAACGTTCTGACTGTGATGTCATCCATATCTCTCAACGCAATGGACAAAGTCAGATACTGCATATGATCATACAGATCATAGAGAGGAAAGTGGTTGATTGCGCAGCCAATCTTGAAGCACTGCCCGTTTTCGTCAGTTACCGATTCGATCAGCGCTACAGCAGCGGACAGGTCTTCATAACCACGTTCATCCATGAAGATGTAAGTGATATCAAAGAGCCCCTTTTCTTTCATGTGATTCATGAAATCCTGCAGGAATACCCGCCACACTCCGGTCCATTCATCACTTCCCGGAACCAGATATTCCGCGTAGTCTATACCGCCTTCTGTGCGGCTGCGTACAGTCCGGTCAAACGGAAGAATCGTAAATGCGTCGATTCTTTCGTCTATTCCTATATCCAGACACAGATCTACGTACCGGTCAAACCAGGTATAGTCAAAGGTCAGCTGTCCTTCATAGGTATAGATCCACTTGATCAATGAAGGTGTATCATCATAGATCTGGTGTCCCCATGGTTCTTCGATCACCGGTACCGTGATGGATTCCCCGCCTGCGTCATGATACAATTCCAGTTCTTTACGCAGGACTTCCAGATGTTTATCCGACAGATAGTCCTCTCCCTTCAGACAGTCGTAATACCGGTAAGACGGATAACTGTACTGCCAGAGATCCAGGGAGTGAGTGTTTTCGGGAAGGATCAAATCCAGGACTTCCAGGGTGATCGGGAAAGATCGTTCTCCTACAGCGGAAGACAGTACCAACTGTCCATGGTACTCTCCGGCATACGAAAAGGACGTTACCGGAATCTCCAGCAGTAAATACACCGGATTTCCTGTTCTGCACCGGATCTTCGTTATTTCTTCCGCAATATCCGGCACTTGTTTATGCGGTATATTGGGATCCATACCCATACCGAGACTGGCGATGGTTTCCCTTAACTGATAGATATGAACATCTTGTCTCAGGGTATATCCCTGCTCGTTTATGAAGGGAGTTACTGAAACTTCAAGTTCCTGTTCATTATCCGAGAATACCGCTGCTTTCAGTAATACCGTATCGTTGCGCCATGCCTGTACTACTGCATGATTCTTCCCCTGGTTGTTATACTCTGCAGGATATGTATCATTGTACGTATGATTCCCGACCCAGGTGAAATACACCTGAAAAGAGTTCCCTTCAGCATAAACCGGGCAGAGAGAACCAAGAAAAAGGAAACAGATCAACCATAGTATTCCGGTAATTTTACGCATAGTATTATTCTACCGTATTTAAGAGATAGAAAAAAGCCGTACGATTTTCATCCTACGGCAGCTATAATCCTTACATACCAAAGAATGTCTTAGTACATTCTTTCTCCGCACTTCGGGCAAACTGTTTTCTCACTGTTGGAGTGATATCCGCATTCACTGCAGACACAGCTGGGAAGTACTTTATATCCCGTCACATAAGACTCATCTTCAACCGTATCATGAATCCAGTGAGGCAATACTTCAATATCATCATATTCACCGGTTTCGAGTTCCGCATTCTCTGTAGTTTCATCTACAGAATCCGCAGGTTTTCCGTTAATTTTTCTTTTATGTTTATTCCAGCTCATATTTCTTCCCTCTGCTTTATTATTATACACCAATAGAGTAACAGTTTAATGTTTTTTTAAGAAGTATTTAATATACCTTCTGTTTTATCATCATATACATCATGATTCAATCTGTCAATGTAGATATACATGATGTTTGTAGAAAAACCATGGAATAAATATACTATTACTATGAATATCCGCGCTGTTTTTCTGGATCTGGACGGCACCCTGATCAGTTTCAATACCCATGATATCCCTTTTTCTGCCCGGAAGACATTATTCCGGCTGAAGGAAAAGGGCATTCTGTTGTTTGCGGCTACCGGCAGAGGAAAGGATGGTCTTGCGATTTTGGAAGGTCTTCCCTTTGACGGATTCATCACCTTGAACGGACAATACTGTTATACCACAGACGGGACAATTCTTTACGAAAACACGATCATACAGGAAGATCTGGAAGTATTGCTCAAAGAACTGGATCGTCATCCCTTTCCCTGCGGATTTGTTACAAGAAATACCAAAGTATTTAATTACCGGGATGCCCGGGTTGAAGAGGTACATGCGATCACACACAATGACGGACATCCTGCCGGGGATATTTCCGGTATTCTGCAGGAGCCGGTATATCAGGTTATGACATTTCTTAATGAATCGGAAGAGAAAGAATTACTGAAGAAGATGCCGCATTGTACAAGCGCACGATGGTATCCGACATTTTGTGATATTTCTCCTCTTGGCGGCACAAAGGTCAAAGGTATTGATGTCTTCTGTGACTATTTCGGAATTCCTTTATCTGCTGTCATGGCTGTAGGTGACGGCGGTAATGACAAGGAGATGTTAAAACACGTACATCTTGCGGCTGCGATGGGAAATGCGCCTGAGGATGTACGTGAGATTGCTGATCTGGTTACAGCGGATACAGATCACGACGGGATCTGGAAGCTGTTCCGGGATCTGGATATGATTTAGAGTTTTTCCAGCGTGCAGTTCATCTTTGCCACACAGGCAATTGTCTGAAACATCGAGCAGGTTTCCGTAGCTTTTTCCAGGCATGCCTGCAGGGCAGCTTCATCCGCGTCACTATCTGTGCGGAACAGAATATCCACGGTTTCCAGAGTTGCCGGTACGGCATCTCTTTTCTTTCCGTCCACATAGACTTCTGTCTTGCGGATCTCAATTCCGGCTTCTCCGGCATGTTTAAGATAGTTTGAATACAGACATGCGCTCAATGCTCCGTACGTCATATCATACGGTAATAAAGCGTCCTGTCCGATCTTCAATGTCTGATTGCCAACTTCGTAAGTTCCCTGAAAACCATTTTCAAATACTACTAATGCCATGTTGATTCTCCTTCTTTCGCGTTCATCATATCATGGTATGATTCCTTAAAGATGCTTATTTGATCCATAGTGCGGATATTGCATTTTCACCACAGAAATGAGATTATTCCTTCATAAATCCGGGTTTTCCGGGGAGGTAGTATATGTCAGTTATCATCAAGATCAGTCCTAAGTTCAAGGAAGAACTCAACGGCAGGCTTCTCTTCTTCATTGATCGTCCGGGAGAAAACGAAGAACCGATGTTATTCAAACGAGGTGGTTTCGGAATGAACGGTTGTCCGGTATTCGGCGTTACGTTCTACGGACTAAAAGGCGGTGATGAAATCAACCTGGATGAACAGAAGAAACACATCTTCGGCTCTCCTTTCCCGTTCGATGAAATTCCTCACGAAAAACTGCTGGTTCAGGCTTTCTTTATCCGCTATCACAAATATAAGAGAAAAGATGGTCATGAGATCTGGGGTATGCAGGATTTCGGTGGCGGCGGACACTTTGCGAACAATCCGTTTAATCTGTACTCGGATGTAAAAGCCGTGAAGTACGGGGAAAAGGATATCAAACTGACCTTTATCACATGATCGAACCGGAATACGAATTGAAAGACGGAGAAGTTTACCAGCAGGGGAATTACGAAGACCATGGACTGGTACGCTACTTCAAGATGAAGAGCGAACTCCTGTCTGATTTCTGGGGTGAAGATATCTACCTCGGCGCAAACATCCTTCTGCCCAAAAGATATGATCCGGAGAAGAAATACCCGATGATCCTTTGTCAGGGACATTTCCCGGGTGGTACGGCGCCGTTCCGTTATGACGTAGAGCTTCGCGAGCGTGAACAGGGCTTTACGAAGTATTGGAATTCCGGCAAGGCTCCGCAGGTCATCTGTGTGAATTTCCGTGACGCAAACATGTTCTACGATGATTCCTATCGTGTGAATTCCGCAAATCTCGGTCCTTACGGTGATGCGTATGTTCAGGAACTGATTCCGGCAATCGAAGAGAAGTACGGCGGTCTCGGCACCCCCGAGGGACGTATTCTTGTCGGCGGTTCTACCGGAGGCTGGATCTCCGCGGCATTACAGTTATTCTGTCCGGACTTCTTCGGCGGCACCTGGCCTGGTTTTGCGGATAGTCTGGACTTCCATGACCATCAGCTGATGGACCTGTACAACGATGAGAATGTATATTATATCCAGCATCCGTGGCGTAAAGTAGAACGTCCCGGTGCCAGAGATACCCGCGGTAATGTCCTCTGGACCTACCGTGAAGAGAATTACTATGAATTGGCAATCGGCGGCAGACTGGAACTGGGTATGGGACAGTTTGGCATCTATAATGCCGTATTCTCTCCCTGCGGTGAAGATGGATATCCGCTTCCTGTCTACGATACCCTGACCGGAGAAATCCACAAAGATATCGTGGAGTACTGGGGTGAGCACTATGACCTGACGGCCTACATAGAACGTAATCACGAGTGGCTGATGCCGAAGATCCGCGGTAAATTCCATCTGCGCGCAGGTGACATGGATAACTTCTACCTGAATCTCGGGCATTATGCCATGACAGAAGTTCTGGAAAAATACGATCACCAGGGTTATTCCGTAACCTTTCCCAAAGTCGGTCATGACGGCAATATCACGATCATCGATATGATGGAGGAAATGCGGGAATACCTGAAAAAGACTGTAAAAAGACGCAGGAAAAAGACAAAATAGAGATCGTGATTACACGATCTCTTTTTATAATTCTCTGTTCTTGTGCTAGGATATTCCTATGACACTCTCCAAACTGGCAGATCTTCCTGTATTTCTGGTCATCTATCTCTTCTTTGTCCGTCCGCAGACGGAAGAGGATGAGCGGATCATTGTCGGTATCTACTATGCATATATGGTTTTTGTGTTATATCAGACCCTGAGTCCGATCCTTTTTTCTCTGCCCAAGTTGTTTACACATCCCTATGTGTCCATGAATTGGAAACCGTTTATCGATATTCGTCTCCATCACCTGGGCGCCTGGCAGGAAGTGTTCCTGAATATCCTGTTATTTATGCCTTTTGGTTTCCTGGCCGGTTTCTACCATGAACACTCTTTCCGCAAAGCAGTCGCTTTCTCTTTTCTTCTGAGTTTGTCCATAGAGTTATTACAACCGTTGATCAGTACGTACAGGACATTTGATATCACGGATATCATCACCAATGTCAGCGGAGGTATCTTTGGCTATCTGTGCTGGATCATTTATCAGAAAATCAGGAATTCTCGTCCCTGAGCCATTCCATCACGATTAGTTCGCCGGCCTGGGTATATCCCGCAGACTTCACAAATTCAATCAGGTCTTCTCTTTCCGGAGGGAAAGAAACGGTCAGTTTTGGAAGACCTTTTTCTTTTACCTTGTATTCCGCAAACGCCTGGCACTTCTTAAGATCACCATTCATCATACCGATGAACCAGCCTCTTTCTTCCAGCATGCGGCATCCCAGAACCAGTACACTTTCCCCATCGGTCCAGATCATCTTTCTGCCGATCAGATACCGGTACAGGTCATCTCCGTAATGCATGAATGTACGGTTTAGCGCCATGAATCTTCCCCAGCCTTTACACGGTTCATCGATCAGACGTTTCGCTTCTTCCAGGTCTTCCACAAGACGGAAGCCTTCCACCGGTTTCACCTCACGGCCTTCCATGTCCAAAGCATTTTCCAGGTAAGCAGCTGCCAGATGGAAACCATATTGTTCAGCCAGATGTTTACTTCCGATATTTCTTCTGCCGGTAAACATGGCAATAGACGGTGCGTGTGTTTCATCCGCCAGTTCCATATACCGCTTATAGATCTCGGTGCCTACGCCCATACGCTGGTATTCTTTCTTTACCCGCAGGATTTCAAGCCACCCGGAACCGTCCGGCATGACAGAATACTGACCCATACCTGCCGCAGCACCATCCACGTACGCAATCGTCATCTCACCGGTATTCCCCTGGTTCTCCAGGAAGAAGAAACGATCATCGTACATATAGCCGTAGCCCGGGATTGCGCTGGCTTCAATTGCCAGAAGATCATCCAGATCTTCCATTCCTGCTTTTTTTGTCTTGATCATATTTATTCTCCTTTATACAAGCACACTTCCGCCGATAAACTCACGCATGATGGAATTATTGGGAATCAAGGTATCATCCGGCATTTCCACAAAGAATTCCAGGAATTCCAGCATTCTCTGGGCTTCCGGGTATTCCGGCATATCCTGCGTGATCTCCATCAGCAGAGGTTTGGCATACTTCTTCAACACAGCGAGTTCATAGATACAGTGACTATTGAAGAATGCGTCGGCCTCCGAGTTATACGGGTTGATATTCACATCTTCCCCCGCCCGGACCTTCGGCCATGAACGGATCGTCATTGCGGCGTTATTACCGCGTGTGCGGTTATCTCTGACCATTCTTCTGAGCATACGCGCATCCGTTGTACTGATCCGGTTATACCCGTCAATATTCAGCTGTGTCAGCGGGCTGATAAAGATTCTGTATTTTTCTTCATCGGGAATCGCTTCCGTCAGTTTGGGATTTAATCCATGGATACCTTCAATAACGATCGGCTGCCCGGATTCCAGCGTTGTCAGTCTCTTTCCGTATACCTTCGTGCCATGAATGAAATCAAATTCCGGAAGGTCAACTTTCTTTCCCTCCAGCAGATCGTTCATCTGTCTTGTGAACAATTCTATATCTACAGCTCCAAGACTTTCAAAATCCTTCTCTCCGTCCGGTCCCAGAGGTGTCTCTTCCCTCTCCTTAAAGTAGTCATCTGTCCCAAGATATAAAGGTTTTAACCCGGTTACACGAAGCTGGATACACAATCTGCGTGCGAAGGTCGTCTTCCCCGAAGAGGAAGGACCGGCAATCAGGATCAGTCTTTTTTTCTGCTGGTGGATTTCTTCCGCAATCATCGCGATCTTCTTTTCGTGAAGCGCTTCGGATAACAGGATCAGATCCAGATAGGAGTTCTTCAGGAAATGCCGGTTCAGGTCATACGCAAAGGTAATTCCCAGAAGTTTATCCCAGCGGGTTTCTTCCGCAAATACTTCGTACATCTTCGGTTCTTCCACAAACTCTGGAATATGATGAGGTGAGGAAGAACGCGGATAGCGGAGAATCACACCGTTTTTATACCGGCGGATCTCAAACAGGTTGAGATATCTCGTGCTGCATACCAGGTCGGTATAGAACAAAGCTACTTCATTATCCAGAGTATACAGGTTGGCAAACTGCAGATCCGGAACACTTTCCAGTATCTTCAGGTGATCATAACGCTTATACTCTTTCAGTATTTCAATTAATACTCGCCAAAATCATTGAGCGCACTTTCCATTAAAGAGAGTGCGCCGTTTTCGCCTTCGTTATGAATGCACATCATCAGCACCTTGCGGCGCTTGAGCGGAACCAAGC
>JAFRMA010000012.1 GCA_017430925.1 Solobacterium sp.
AGTTCTTCGCAAGTAAGAAGGGTGTCTCTTCCACAAAGAACGGCCGTGATTCCGCAGGCCGCAGACTTGGTGCGAAAAAAGCCGATGGTGAGTTCGCTACTGCCGGTTCAATTATCTACCGTCAGAGAGGAACACGTATCTATCCGGGCAAGAATGTCAGCCGCGGCGGTGATGATACATTGTTTGCGACAGCAAGCGGTATCGTTAAATACGAGCGACTGGGCCGGGATAAGAAACAGGTTTCGGTTTATCCCCAGCAAGCTTAATTCGTTGAACTGCTCCTGTGAATCAGGAGCTTTTTTGAAGTGAGGAACATATGATTGACTTTATCCATATCAAAGTAAAAGCAGGAGACGGCGGTAATGGTGCTGTAGCTTTTCGTCATGAGAAATATTACCCTAACGGCGGACCATTCGGCGGTGACGGAGGTCGCGGAGGAAATATCTATTTTGAAGTGGATACCAACGAAACCACACTGGCCAAACTGCGTTTTACACGTAATGTAAAAGCAGGAAACGGCGGTAATGGCATGACCAAGAAGATGCATGGCAAAGATGGTGAAGATGTCACGATCAAAGTACCTCTCGGTACAATGATCCGCAATGCCGCAAACGGAGATCTGCTGGCAGACCTGACCAAGCCTAATCAGGTGGCGCTGATTGCCCGCGGCGGTAAAGGCGGCCTGGGTAACGTGCATTTTGCGACAAGCCGCAACTCTGCGCCGGAATACGCGCAGCCAGGCCAGCCCGGAGAACGTCTGGAATTACAGATAGAACTGCGTCTGCTGGCAGATGCCGGATTGATCGGTTTGCCTTCGGTAGGCAAGTCCACATTCTTATCTGTTGTCACAAATGCCAGACCGGAGATCGCAGATTACCATTTTACAACTATTGAGCCTAATATCGGTGTGGTTACACTGCCGGATGAGCGGAGTTTCGTCCTCGCGGATATGCCGGGATTAATTGAAGGTGCCGGGGCAGGCCGTGGTCTGGGTCATGAATTTCTGAGACATATCCGGCGTTGTCTTGTACTCATCCATGTGATTGATATGAGCGGAGAAGAAACCGATCCCTGTGAAGCATATGAAGTCATTAATAAAGAACTGGCGGAGTATGATCTCAGTCTGGAAGAAAAACCCCAGATCGTCGTCGCCAATAAGATGGATACGGAATATGCGCAGGAATATCTGGAAGAATTTAAACAGAAATATCCTGACTTAAAGGTATATGAAGTCAGTACTCTTCGTCATGAAGGTCTGGATCCTGTATTGTATGCGGCTATGGACCTGATAGAAGAGAACCGCCAGATTGAAGAAGATGGTGATAAAGAAGAAGTCGTCGTCTACCGGTATGAGCCTAAACAACCGTTATTCAAGATCCTGAATCTCGGTAACCATCGCTGGAAAGTAGAAAGCGATAAGATCGATCGTATGGTAGATGAAGTGGATTTCGAATCCGATGAGAGCGTTTATCAGTTCGCGCATACTTTACAGCGCCTTGGTGTGGATGATGCGTTGCGTGAAGCTGGTTGTATTAACGGTGATCAGGTGATTGTCGGTACTTATATCATGGATTTTGAGGAGGGAGAAGAATGATAGCGTTTGTCAGCGGCCAGGTCGTTTCCTACGGGGCGGACTGGGTCATTGTGGATAACCACGGCATGGGATGGTATATCAATTTCCCTCATACAGCAAATCTCCGCTTACATCAGGAAGTACAGATTTACACATACATGCATATCAGTGAGAATGATGTGGCATTGTACGGTTTTGAGAGCATGGAAGAACGGGATTTGTTCCTGCGTCTGATCAGTGTAAAGGGACTGGGACCCAGGACGGCGTTGAATATGTTGTCCAAGACGACCGCCGGCAGATTGATCATGACCATTGAACAAGGAGATGTGGCATATCTGAAGAGTATGCCCGGGATCGGCAATAAAACCGCCAGTCAGATCATCCTGGACCTGAAAGGCAAACTGGTGCAGCACCAGGAAGAAGATAAACAAGTATCCGATGAGATCCGTGACGCGATGGAAGCACTGAAGACTTTCGGTTATAAGCAGAATGAGATCAATCAGGCAGTAAAGATTATACGTGAACAGCCGGGACTGACCAGTGATGCGTATCTTAAGCTGGCCTTACAGTTTCTGGCGAAGAAAGTGGGGTAATCTTTTATGTATGAGAATGATCGCTTGTTATCCGCCTACGCCAACAGCAGAGATGAAGAAGAAACTATCCGCCCGCGTACATTGGAAGAGTATGTCGGACAGGATGACTTAAAAGGAAATCTGAAGATCTTTATCCAGGCCGCAAAGCAGCGTAATGAAGCCTTGGACCATGTATTGTTGTATGGTCCTCCGGGGCTTGGAAAGACGACACTGGCATATATTCTTGCCAATGAGATGAATACCAGGATCAAGATCGTATCCGGTCCGAGCATTGAAAAAAGCGGGGATCTTGCGGCTGTATTGTCAATTCTTGAACCGGGAGATGTCTTGTTTATTGATGAGATCCACAGACTACCCAAGGTTGTGGAAGAAGTACTGTATCCAGCGATGGAAGATTTTGTGATCGACGTCATGGTTGGTAAGGAGAGCGGGGCGCACAGTGTAAGGCTGGATCTGCCTCCGTTTACCCTTGTCGGGGCAACCACCAGAGCCGGTGATTTATCCGCGCCGCTGCGTGACCGTTTCGGTATCATCTCCAAACTGGAGTATTACACCAATGAACAGCTGGAAAGTATTATCCAGAGAACGTCCCGTGTTCTTGGTGTGCAGATTGATGGACAGGCAGTAGCGGAGATTGCCAAAAGGTCCAGAGGCACACCTCGTATTGCGAACCGTCTTCTGCGGAGGATCCGTGACTTTGCGCAGGTATTGAACGACGGGAAGATCACACAGAAAGTAGCGCATGAATCCCTGGAGAAACTTCACGTAGACTCTCTGGGACTGGATGAAGTCGATATCCGTTATCTGAAGGGTATCATTGAGCGTTTCCACGGCGGTCCGGTCGGTCTGGATGCCCTGGCAAACTCCATCAGTGAAGAAACTACTACATTGGAAGATGTATATGAACCTTATCTGATTCAGATTGGTTTTGTGAACCGTACATCCAGAGGACGCGTAGTAACGGAAAAAGCTTATCAGCATCTCAAGATCACGCACAGCGGGAGACTGTTCTGAGCGTACAGATCATAGAGGTGTCCGCATGAGTAAGATGAATCGAATGTATTTTCTGATCCTGTTATCGCTGTGCTTTTTGATTGCGACAGGAGTAGGTCTGATTGCAAATCTGAATGGATTGTTCTTTTCACCGATATCCGATGAATTTCATATCCTGAAGGGATCTGTCAGTCTGACACAGACATTATCCAATCTGGCGTTTTCCTTCGGCGGGGTCATGTCTCCCAGAATCATCAGAGAATCCAATTTCCGTAAGGTATTGATTCTGGGCACGATCATTGAAGCAGGAACTACAGTGTTTCTCTCCGTGTGCACCAATATATATCTGATGTATATCCTGCATGGAATGAGAGGTTTCATGGCCGGTGTCATGGGCTTTGTGTTTGTGACGATCGTGATCAATCACTGGTATCATGCGAATGTCGGTCTGGTTACAAGTATTGCCCTGGGCTTCAGCGGTCTTGCGGGTGCGGTATTCTCACCTGTCATTTCTTCCGTAATACAGAATTACGGATGGAGAACAGGTTATATTGCGATTGCGGTATTGATGGTGATCCTGAATCTTCCGGCAGTATTCTTTCTGCCTTCGATCCGGCCTGAGACCAAAGGTTTACAACCTTACGGAGAATCCGCTCAGAACAGCAATACCAGCGGCACGATCATCCGTTCATATGAGATTACAACCGGTTTGATGTCAGTGATGTTTGTCTATGCCATGTTTGCCTGCATCTGTACCGCAATGGTGCAGCATTTTCCGGGATACACGCAGGATCTTGGCCTGGCAGCATCTGTCGGTGCCACCATGTTGTCCATCAGTATGCTGGCGAATACCGGCGGTAAGATCGTACTGGGTATCCTGGTCGATAAGATGGGGGCGAAGAAATCACTGCTTCTTTTTGCCGTATTGATTCTGGCTGCTCTGTTGATCTTCCTGTATATCCCGGTTGTTGTAACACTTTATGTAGGAGCGTTATTGATTGGTTTATCTTATTCACTGGCAACTGTTGGTATCGTGACCATGTCCAAAGATCTGTTTGGGGTAGATAATTTCAGTAAGACCTATCCGAAGATTTCTTTTGCCGGAACCATGGCAAACGCGATCTTCACTACGATCATCGGTTATCTGTATGATTTCTTCGGAAACTATACCGTAACCTTGTATATCCTTCTGGGAATGATTCTGGTCATCCTTGCCATAATCCTGTATGTATACAGAATCGTTGACCGGCGAAAGACTGCGTAAACAAAAGATCTGAACAGAAATGTTCAGACCTTTTTATATCCGCATGTCCTTCGTGTTTTTCATGATTCTCGGGTTAATCGATTTCCGGATCATCTTTTCTACATTGCGGGTATTACACCATTCCTCCGCGTCTTTACGTGATAAGATGATGGGCTGCCGGTTGTGGATTGCTTTCTCCGGTAACTGCGCTTCTTCCGTGAGAATCACAAATTCGTAATGATCCATATAGTAACGATAGAGACCTGCCATGTACAGGGGTGTTTCCTCGACTGTGAAGTAGTACTTTTCTTTGGGCTCCTTTGACCATTCATAATAACCCTGGGCAAGGATCACACAAGGGCGGCAGTCACGGAACATCGGTTTCTCTTCCAGGGTTTCGCTTCTGGCATTGATCAGCAGTTTCTTTCCGGCAGGGAATCCCCAGGTCATCGTAGTTATACCGAAACGATGATTGTTGGAATTCCATACCCCGATACATACTTCCTGACCGGGAGCTACTTCCCCGAAAGACAACCGATTAAAACGTTCTTCCGGCAGGATCTCCTTAAGTTTACGGATCAGAGAATTGATCCGTTCATTCTTTTCGTCAAAAAACTGATATCTTCCGCACATAGATACATTGTAACTATTCATTTTCTATTTGAAAATATCGGATTATAATTGACCTGTGCAGGAAGAAATCAAAAAGAAATCCAGAAATCTGAAAATACAGTATCTGTATACATCGATGCTTAGTTTTGTTCTTGTATTCATGCTGATCTATTTTTTCCTGGTAATCTTTCTGACCATCGTACAGGCACATCCGTATTTCTATCTTGCGACAGCTCTTCTGGCTTTTATTGCGGATATTTACATTACAAATTATCTGATTAATGTTTACTGGAAGGATCGCTGGAAGATTAAAGATTGATTATTGGAGTTATCTTCAGTTATAATTGATACGCTGAGAACAGAAGTAGTATTCCTGCAAGGACAGTACAGAGACTCTGGGTTGGTGGAAACAGAGCTGGGTAACAGGAGGAAGTCGTCTGGGAGCTGAACATCTGAACGAAGAGTAAGTTGTTCCGTTATGCACGTTACGCAGTCAAGAAGCAAGCAAGGTGGTACCACGCTTAAATACGCGTCCTTCGTCGGACGTTTTTTTATGGGAGGAGAAGTATATGCAGAAGAATCTGGAACCAAAGTATAACCATCATCAGGTGGAAGAGGGGAAGTATGAACATTGGGTGAAACAAGGCTATTTCACCGCCGGAGACAAGTCCAAGGATCCGTTTACGATCGTGATTCCGCCGCCGAATGTCACCGGTATATTACATATCGGACATGCCTGGGATAACGCCCTGCAGGACATCATTTCGCGCTATAAGAAGATGCGCGGATATGACATGCTGTATCTGCCGGGTATGGATCATGCCGGTATTGCCACACAGGCAAAAGTTGATGCCCGTCTGAAGAGTGAAGGAATATCCCGCTACGATATCGGACGTGAGAAGTTCCTGGAACGTGCCTGGGAGTGGAAAGAAGAATACGCTGCCACCATCCGTAAACAATGGGCTAAACTTGGTAACAGTCTGGACTATACCAGAGAGCGTTTCACTATGGATGAAGGTTTTAATGATGCGGTCAAGCATGTATTCGTCTCCCTGTATAACGAAGGTCTGATCTACCGCGGATGGAGAATTATCAACTGGGATCCGGAAGCACGTACAGCATTAAGTAATATTGAAGTATATCACCAGAATATCCCCGGTAAGATGTATTACTTCAACTATAAAGTCCAGGAGACAGAGGATTCCTTTACGGTTGCGACTACACGTCCGGAAACCATGTTCGGTGATGTCTGTGTTGTTGTAAACCCGAAAGATGAACGCTTTACACACCTTGTAGGCAAACATGCGATCAATCCGGCAAACCATATGCCTCTGCCGATCATCACGGATGAATACGTTGATGTGGAATTTGGTACCGGCGCGATGAAATGTACGCCTGCCCACGATCCCAACGACTATCAAATCGCGGAAAGACATGGTCTGGAGAAGCCGATCTGTATGAATCCTGACGGAACAATGAATGCTCTGGCAGGGAAGTATGAGGGTATGGACAGATATGAATGCCGTGATGCACTTACGGCGGATATTGAAGCCGAAGGTAATCTGATCAAGATTGAGGATATTGAGCACGAAGTCGCACACTCTGAAAGAACGCACTGTATTGTTGAACCGTACCTCTCTGAACAGTGGTTTGTGAAGATGAAACCTCTGGCACAGGATGTTCTGGATCATCAGAAAGATCCGGATCAGCATATCTATTTCTATCCGGAACGTTTTGAACGTACGTTTGAGCAATGGCTGGAAAATATCGAAGACTGGTGTATTTCCCGTCAGCTGTGGTGGGGCCACCGTATTCCTGCCTGGTACCACAAGGAAACCGGTGAGGTCTACGTTGGTGAGAAAGAACCGGAAGATATTGAAAACTGGACCCGGGATGAAGATGTCCTGGATACCTGGTTCTCCAGTGCTCTGTGGCCGTTTGCGACACTTGGATGGCCGGAAGATACAGAAGACTATGAACGGTATTATCCGACCAGCACGATGGTAACCGGCTACGATATCATCTTCTTCTGGGTTGCCCGTATGGCTTTCCAGGCAAGACATTTCACCAAGCAGAGACCATTCAAGGACGTTCTGATCCATGGCCTGATCCGTGACGCCAAAGGCCAGAAGATGTCCAAATCTCTCGGTAACGGTATTGACCCCATGCAGGTCATTGAGGACTACGGCGTGGATGCACTGCGTTTCTTCCTGACCACAAACAGTACCCCGGGACAGGATATGCGTTATATTCCGGAGAAAGTGGAAGCATCCTGGAACTTCATCAACAAGCTGTGGAATGCCAGCAGATTCGTCTTGTTAAATCTGCCGGATGACTTTGATCCAAAGAGTATCTCCTTTGAAGATCTGACCGAATCCGATATCTGGATCCTGAATAAACTGAATGAGACGATCGCGCATGTTACCCAGAATATGGAGAAATATGAATTTGCGCTGGTCGGCAACGAGTTGTATTCATTCATCTGGGAAGACTTCTGTAACTGGTATGTGGAATTATCCAAGGCAAGTCTGAACAGTGATGATATCAAGCTTCAGAAGAGCGCACAGGGAACCCTGTACATCTGCCTGCTGAATATCCTGAAACTTCTGCACCCGTTTGTGCCGTTCGTGACCGAAGAAATCTATCAGACATTCTGCCATGACCAGGAGAGTCTCTGCCTGGAATCCTGGCCGGAAGTGATCGCGGAAGTACCGCAGACCGACACCTTATCCATGGACCGTCTGATTTCCGTAATCAAGAAGATCCGTGAAGTAAAGATCGTCAGTCATCTGAAACCAAGCGCACCTCTCGATATCATGATCAAAGATCTTGACGGTAATCCTTTGCCGGTTGATCCTGCGCAGGCGAATATGCTGCAGAGAATGGCCAAGGCTACCTGGCTTGAAACGATCGAAGGGGACCTCGCTGTTGAAACGATCTACGCCGGTACACTTCTGATTCCTTCCGAAGAACTCCTGGATAAAGAAGCAGAAATCGCAAAACTGAAACAGGAAGAAAAACGTCTGAACGGAGAACTGGCAAGAAGCCGTGGTATCCTGAATAATCCCGGATTCCTGAACAAAGCTCCGCAGGCCAAGATCGAAGAAGAGAAACGTAAACAGAGTGATTACGAGAAACAGCTGAGCGCAGTGATTGAACGTCTGAAAATGCTTGATAAATAATTTCGATATAAAGAATTACGATATTCTATCTAAGAAATATTGTGAAAAAACTTTCACTAATTTATAATCAAATTGTCAAATAAGGAGGTTATATGACAACTACTAAATATGTCTATAAATTTACCGAAGGCAACGGTTCCATGCGTGAACTGCTGGGCGGTAAAGGTGCCAATCTGGCCGAAATGGCGGGATTAGGTCTGCCTGTTCCGATGGGTTTCACCATTACTACCGAAGCATGTAATCAGTACTATGCGGATGGTGAGAAGATCAATGATGAAATCATGGCACAGGTCAAGAAGAATCTGACATGGCTCGAAAAAACCATGGGCAAGAAACTCGGTGATCCGAAGAATCCTCTGCTGGTTTCTGTTCGTTCCGGTGCACGTGCAAGTATGCCTGGTATGATGGACACGATTCTTAACCTTGGTATCAACGATGAAGTAGTAGAAAAGATTGCGGAAGCAAGTAATAATCCACGTTTTGCGTACGACTCCTACAGACGTTTTGTACAGATGTTCTCTGATGTTGTCATGGGTCTGTCCAAGAAGAGATTCGAAGTCATCATCGATGAGATGAAAGAAGCCAAGGGCATTAAGAACGATATCGATCTTGACGCGGATGACATGAAGGCTCTGACAGCAAAATTCAAGGAATTCTACAAAGCTGAAAAGGGTGAAGATTTCCCTCAGGATCCGAAAGTACAGCTGGAAAGAGCAATTGAAGCTGTATTCCGTTCCTGGAACAATGAACGTGCGATCTTCTACCGCCGGATGAATGATATCCCGAGCGACTGGGGTACCGCTGTAAACGTACAGTCCATGGTCTTTGGTAACATGGGTAATGACTGTGCTACCGGTGTCTGCTTCACACGTGACCCTTCCACAGGCGCAAATGCTTACTTCTATGGTGAATACCTGATCAATGCTCAGGGTGAAGACGTTGTTGCCGGTGTCCGTACACCTCAGCAGATCTCCAAGAAGGGATCTCAGATCTGGGCTAAGAGCAACGGTATCTCCGAGAAAGAAAGAAAAGAAAAATATCCGTCTCTGGAAGAAAAGATGCCTGCGACATACAAGGATCTTGATAATGTCCGTAAGAAACTGGAAGCTCATTATCATGATATGCAGGATATGGAATTCACGATCCAGGAAGGCAAACTCTTCATGTTACAGACACGTAACGGTAAGAGAACTGCTGCTGCAGCATTGAAAGTCGCCGTTGATCTGGTTAAGGAAGGTCTTGTTGATACCGATCAGGCTCTGATGATGGTTGAACCGAAACAGCTGGATGACTTACTGCATCCTACATTTGACGCAAAGGTTCTGAAGGCTCATCAGGCAGATATTATAACCAAGGGTCTTGCTGCTTCTCCGGGCGCAGGTTCCGGACAGATCGTATTTACCGCTGCGGATGCCAAGGCATGGACAGATCAGGGTAAGAAAGTCGTTCTCGTACGTCTTGAAACATCTCCGGAAGATATCGAAGGTATGCATGTATCTGAAGCTATCGTTACCGTACGTGGCGGTATGACCAGCCATGCGGCAGTTGTTGCCCGTGGTATGGGTGCCTGCTGTGTATCCGGTGCCGGTGACATCAAGATGAATGAAGAAGCAAAAGAATTCACCGTTAACGGTATGACCTTCAAAGAAGGTGACGTTATCTCTGTTGACGGTTCTACAGGTTTCATCTACAAAGGTGAGATCCCGACATCTCCTGCAAAGATCTCCGGTGACTTCAAGAAGTTCATGGAATGGGCAGATGCCAAGCGTACACTGAAAGTACGTACAAACGCGGATACTCCTGAAGATGCAGCCAAAGCTGTTGAATTCGGTGCCGAAGGTATCGGTCTTGTCCGTACAGAACATATGTTCTTCAACTCTGCGGAAAGAATCAAGGCTATCCGTATGCTCTGTGTAGCGCAGAATACAGAACAGAGAATGGTTGCTCTGAATGAATTGGAGCCTTATCAGCAGGAAGACTTCGAAGGTATCTATGAAGCAATGGGCAAGGGCAGAAATGTAACTGTACGTCTGCTGGATCCGCCTCTGCATGAATTCCTCCCGAAGACAGAAGCTGAGATGAAAGATGTTGCTGCTTCTCTGGGTATCAAGGTAGCTGATGTTAAGGCTGCTGCCGCATCTCTCCATGAATTCAACCCGATGATGGGTCACCGTGGATGCCGTCTGGATGTTACTTATCCGGAAATTGCTGAAATGCAGACACGCGCCATCATCAAGGCTGCGATCAACATCAACAAGAAACATCCGACCTGGAAGATCGTTCCGGAAATCATGATCCCGCTCGTAGGCGAACCGAAAGAACTTGAATATGTTGCCAAGATCGTTAAGTCTACTGCTGATCAGGTGATCGCTGAAGCGAAAGCCAAGATGACCTATCATGTAGGTACCATGATCGAAATCCCGCGTGCTGCGTTAACTGCAGACAGACTTGCGGAAACAGCTGAATTCTTCAGCTTCGGTACAAACGACCTGACACAGATGACCTTCGGCTTCTCCAGAGATGATGCCGGCAAGTTCCTGGGTGACTACTATGACAAGCACATCTATGATCTTGACCCGTTTGCTCATGTCGATACAGAGGGTGTCGGACAACTGATCAAGATTGCTGCTGAAAGAGGCCGCGCTACACGTAAAGACCTCCATCTCGGTGTCTGCGGCGAACATGGCGGTGATCCTGCATCTGTAGACTTCTTCCACAGAGTTGGTCTGGACTATGTTTCCTGCTCTCCGTACCGTGTACCTCTGGCAAGACTTGCTGCTGCTCAGGCTGCCATCAAGTGTGAGCGTGAAGCTGCTGCTGCGAAAAAAGCCGCAAAAGCTCAGAAAGCAAAGAAAGCCAAGAAGTAATTCATTACTGCTAAAGAGTTAAAGTAAAAACTGTTCTTCGGAACAGTTTTTATTGATTAGGTCATGATTCGTTCTATAATTTTGTTAGTGAGGTTAAGCATATGACAAAGTATGTAATGGCTATTGACGAAGGTACAACCAGTACACGGGCAATCATTTTTGATCATGATCACAATATCATTTCCGTATCACAGAAAGAATTTACACAGTATTTTCCTCAGCCGGGCTGGGTAGAACACGATCCTAATGAGATCCTTCTGGCAGTACAGGCTGTGATGGCATCCAGTCTGATGGAAGCGAATCTGGAACCCTCGGATATCGCTGCCATCGGTATTACCAATCAAAGAGAAACCACAGTTGTATGGAATGCGGAAACCGGTCTGCCGATCTACCGGGCAATTGTCTGGCAGTCCAGACAAACTGCCGATATCTGTGACAAGCTTAAGGCAGATGGCTATGAAGCACTGTTCGAAGAAAAAACCGGTCTGAAAATCGATCCGTATTTCTCCGCCACAAAGATCCGCTGGATCCTGGACCGTGTACCGGGTGCTCAGGAAATGGCAGAGAAGGGGAAGTTACTTGCCGGTACGATCGACAGCTGGCTTGTCTACTATCTCAGCGGTCAGAAATACCATATCACTGACTATACCAATGCCAGCCGTACATTATTGTTTAATATCTATGAGAAGAAGTGGGATGAAGAACTCTGTAAGATCATGAACATCCCGATGTGCATGCTTCCGGAAGTCAAGGATTCCAGCTGTCTTTATGGTACAACTGCGGATTACCGCGGATTTGGCTGTGAGATTCCGATTGCAGGTATTGCCGGAGACCAGCAGGCCGCATTATTCGGACAGAACTGCTTTGATGAAGGGAATGTTAAGAATACCTACGGAACAGGCTGTTTCATGCTCGTAAACACCGGTAAAACCCCGAAGAAATCTTCCAGCGGTCTGGTAACCACGATTGCGTGGGGTATCAACAATGAAATCACCTATGCTCTTGAAGGATCGATCTTTGTAGCCGGATCTGCTATCCAATGGTTACGTGACGAGATGCACTTCTTTGAACAAGCCGCAAAATCCGAGAAACTTGCTCTGCAGTCCAAGGAAAACCAGAGCGTGATCCTCGTGCCGGCATTTGTCGGTCTTGGCGCGCCATACTGGGATGACCGCTGCCGCGGCGCAATCTTCGGCATTACCAGAGGAACCACAATCTCTGATATTACCAAGGCAACCCTTGACTCTCTTGCCTATCAGACAAAAGATATCCTGAATGCCATGGAAGCCGATATCGGTAAATCGATCGAGAGTCTGCGGGTTGATGGAGGAGCCTCC
>JAFRMA010000095.1 GCA_017430925.1 Solobacterium sp.
AATGTCTCGAGCAGGAACTCCCACGGATAATCCGGTCATCGAAGCCATGAACGGCTGGATCAAGGCGCAGATCAAAGCGGACTACCAGCTCGATGACTGGAACAGCATCGAAGACTTCATCAATAAGTATATTCGTTACTACAATTTTGAGAGACCTATGTATAAACTCAACTATAAAAGCCCTGCCGAGTTTACTCTCGATCAGGGCTTCCATCTGTCTTTTTAGTACTGTCTACTTTTCGTTGACAAGTTCAGGTCCACATGACTCTTTTTAGTATTCACCGTTTTCAGCTCTTGAATAATACCCGGAAGAATTTCTCAAATTCCGGCAACCACCAGCACAGATAACCCGCTTTGGTTGGATGGATCGGATCTGCCATGTATAAGTGATACTTCTCTTCACTGATCGTATTCATCTCGTTATTCCAGAGATCCAGGATCTGTATATCCCATTTCTCTTTCAGTTTGTATAGATGATCATACATGGTCTGGTAATGCGCGTTGTCGAATTTCGTCCCGGTATAGAAGGTAACCGGGCAGTGCCAGGTTTCCTGCGCATAGGCAATGATATACTCCATGGCACCGCATACCGTGGATACGTCAAACGTTGTGATATTTTTACTGTCCGTGATCTTACCGATTGGTTTGGGGTCTTCCGCCTTGGCATCATTCGTGGATAGCTGGCACATGAACGCATCCGCTTGGATATTTTTGGGAATGTTGTGTATACGCTCCACGTAGGAGTTTTCACCGCGTTCATCCTGTACCAGGGTAGTACCGGACAGGGCTTCCTTTACCGCGTGAATACCATCTCTTTTTACCAGGAAATCCACGAAGGATTGTCCTACGGAAGCAGCTCCGAAGGTTACTGAACTTCCTAAGAACAGGATGGTTTTATCCTTCAGTACGGGATCGTCTTCTTCCTTTACTGCGGAGATATCGTACTGCGGGTCATTTCCGGGAAGTACAGCCATCATCTCCATGAACATCTTTTGTCTTTCTTCTGCAGTCATTTGTTCTAATTCCGTCATAGGTTACCTCTGTTTGTTGTGGGATACCAGCCATTCCAGGATCCCTTTTTCGTTGTGATAGGTCAGGATCCAGCTCCGGTGATTCGTACCGATTCTCTGTGTCCAGGTTAATTCCGGATTCTGCGGGATATGATATTTTTCCAGTTCTTCACTGGTATACAGGGTGAGGTGGATATCTTTCTTCCCTTTTTCCAGCAGGGATACCACCGTATTGGCAATATACGCATGACGGTCGATCTGGTGGTCAATATATGCCGTAGAGATCCACACAGGCACATCCGGCCAGTTCTCTAACATGGGCAGGGTTTCCCCGTTGATGGACGGACAGACCGGTGCTGCCGCCGCAAACATCTCCGGAGCCATGGATACTATCCGTAACGTACCGGCACCGCCCATGGATAACCCGGTAACGTAGACACGATCCTTATCCACAACACCTTCGCTGATCAGACGGCGGATGATCACCAGGATCCTTCCCAGATAGTCTCTGTTCCATCCCCGGTCATATTTCCCGGATTCCGGACGGGCAGAAGTATCTACTCCGAATCTGGGGAAGAGCTGTATACCGTTACCCGGTGCCTGGGGAGCCATGATCACCATATCCGGCCAGCGCTCCGCAAAGTGTATTGCGCCGATCGTGCCGGTCATCTGTACAAGGTTATCCGTGCCGCATTCTCCGCCTCCGTGCAGGAATAACACCAGGGGATGAGGACCCTCAAAATCCGGTGTATACAGACGATAAATCACGCCATCTTCTTGCAGTGCCTGGAACTGATCCAGTCCCTTGATCTCCATCTCCGTATCCGTGCTGCGCAGGATGATTTGCTTGCCGTCACGCACCTGAAACGGTATTTCCGCGTCAAAGGGTAAGAATTTTAGAGTCACGGCATCTTCTTCCGGAAGAACTTCTGTAATCCCTTCTTTGACAGCTGTGTAGTGTTTCGTATCAGGATCCTGCAGGTACAGGACAGGGTCGTTCAGGGATTTACCGATCTTTGCGCTGAGAACTTGCTGGCCGAAGTCCAGTACTTCGGTGTAGATGGTCTTCTTCATAATTTACCTCCCGTGAAAGAAAAGCGTGTAATTCTTGTTCAATGATAAATATCTGCGGATACGTATATAACAATCATAGCATACCGGGTTACAGATCAAATGAAATATGTCTCTTTAGGAGAGATACTATTGTGAATCACAGCGGAAATATGATAGATTTACTTACATGAAAAAAAGTCAGTGGTTTGGGAATAAGGAGTTCTATCTTTCGGTATCACGCCTGGCTGTACCGATCATGATCCAGAACGGTATAACAACGTTTGTGAACATGCTGGACAACATCATGGTGGGACAGATCGGCACCTTACCGATGAGTGCCGCCTCCATCAGTAACCAGTTATTCATGATCTTTAATCTTGCGGTATTCGGCTCAAACAATGCGGCAGGGATATTTGGTGCGCAGTTCTTCGGGAAGGATGACCGCAAGGGTGTCAGACACTGTTTCCATTTCAAGGTCTATATCTCCGTATTCATTGCGTTACTGGGTATTACTCTGTTTGTGCTCTTCGGGAAGAATCTAATCAGTTTATTCCTGAATTCGGGAACCAACGGGGCTTCCGAGATTCTGGAGACCATGAACTATGCCAGGACGTATATGTTGATCATGTTGGTGGGGCTGCCGGCATTTACGCTTACACAGGCGTTTTCTTCCACGGTCAGAGAGAGCGGGGAAACCGTATTACCCATGATTTCCAGTATTGTGGCAGTACTGGTGAACTTTGTCGGAAACTATACATTGATCTTTGGTCATTTCGGCTTTCCGAAACTGGGCATTGTCGGTGCCGCGCTTGCGACAGTGATCTCCCGCTATGTGGAACTGGGGATTATTGCGGTTGGTACATTACGCCGTAAAGATACCTTCTATTTCCTGCAGGACTTCTTCAGGGAGATGGGTATTCCGGGAAAGCTGGTCGGCTCTATCGCCGTAAAAGGAGCACCGCTTGTGGCCAACGAGGTATTGTGGTCTACCGCCATCACCTGGATCGTACAGTGTTACTCTCTGCGTGGCTTAAACGCGGTAGCGGCTGTGAATATCAATCAGACCATACAGAATGTATTCATGATCACGAATATGGCCATGGGGGCTTCCATATCCATCATGGTTGGTCAGAAGCTGGGCGCCAACAAGATCGAGGATGCCGTAGATACGGACTGGAAACTGTTGGTATTCGCTGTTATGATGGCTTCCTTCATGGGATGTATGATGTTTATCCTGTCTCCGGTATTCCCGCGTCTTTACAATACCAGTGATGAGGTACGCAGAATTGCCGGTATATTGTTAAGGATCAACGCCTGTTATATGCCGGTCAGCGCGTTGTATATGGGTGGCTATTTTACCATGAGATGCGGAGGGAAGACCATCCTGACCTTCTTGTTTGACAGTGTATATACCTGTCTGGTCAATCTTCCGATTGCTTTCTGTCTGTCCAGATTTACAGGTTTACCGGTCACTCTGCTGTACCTGTGCGTACAGTGCGCGGATATACCCAAGGCGATCCTGGGCGTGATCCTGGTAAGAAAACAAGTCTGGGTACAGAATCTTGTAGGAACGGATTAAACCGGGAATACCGGTTTTTTCATTATGAACCGGCAGGGTTTGAAAAACAGAAAACCAATCTGGTCATATAAAAATATCCAAAATTGGATATTTTTCTAATATCAAATTCTGATTATCATATGTTCGTAACAAGGAGATGCTTTTATGAAGGATGAACGTATTCTGCGGCTGAGTGTAACGGCACTCATGGCAGCGTTGGCGTATGTATCGTTTACTTTTCTGAAAATCAATATTCCGACACCCGGCGGATATACAGCCTTCCATCTTGGGAATACATTTACGGTTCTGGCAGCGCTGATGCTGGGCGGGCTGACCGGCGGAATTGCCGGAGCAATCGGTATGGGTATCGGCGATATACTGGATCCGCTATATATCACCGTAGCCCCGAAGACGATTATTCTTAAGACCATGATCGGGGTTGTGACCGGACTGTTTGCCCACAAGGTCTTCAAGATCAACCATCTGGAAGATGGAAAGAAACTGACCCGTGCGGTATTTATTTCCTCATCCATGGGTATGTTGTTTAACTGTATCGGCGAACCTCTGTTCTCCTACTTCTATACCGCGTATATCCTCGGCGCTCCGACGCAGGCAGCGGAGAAGCTGGCAAAGTTCAACGCCGTGACAACTTTCACGAACGCTGTGCTTGCGGTTATCATTTCTTCTTTACTTTATCTGGCCGTCAGAAAACGTCTGAAAAATAATGATACCCTGAAAAAAATAGCGCCTAAATATTAATTCTCCTCAGTCTGGTACACATAACCAGGCAAAGGCACTGCGCTGCAGTGCTTTTCTTATCGTGTAATCAAGCCGGTGTATCTTGTATAATAACTATAAAGAACACGTGGAATACCGGATGAATGGATGAAGGTTTAGTCCGGGTTACAGACCGGAAAGGATAAATACGTATGAAACTGTCTTCTTTTCTGTATTTTGTCCGCTATGGATTAAAAACGATCATTACCAAGGGTGAAGACCCGATTCTTGGTACGGTAATCGTTACAGATAAGTGTAATCTTCACTGTAAACATTGTTCGGTGAATAATAAAACAGCTGTGATCCGGCCGTACATAAAAGTGAAAGAAGAGATGAAAATACTTTATGATATGGGGATCCGGATCTTGTTTTTCTGCGGAGGGGAAACATTTCTCTGGGAAGATTCCGGAAAGAATCTGAGAGATCTGGTCATTGAGGCGAAAGAGATGGGTTTTATGATCGTCAATGTGGTGACTAACGGTACGTATCCTATTGATCTTCCTGAAGCAGATCTGATCCTTCTTAGTCTGGACGGAGACAGAGAACATCACAATATCATCCGCGGGGATACCTATGATACGATCATGGATAATATAGAAAACGCGACGGCGGAGAATATCTGTTTCTACATGGCGATCAACCAGATAAATAAAGAAACGATTCCTCATGTATGTCAACTGGCGAAAGAAAAGAAAAATGTTAAAGCGGTATCGTTCAATTTTCATACCCCATATCCAGATACGAGATACTTAAAGCTATCTGCGGAAGAAAAGAAGCAATGCTGTGATGTTATTAGTAAACAAATGGATGAAGGAGCTCCGGTATTTAATCTGAGATCGGTTTTCCCGTATCTGATTGAAAACCGGTTTCCGGTGCCTTGTAAGCAATGTGTAGTGATTGAAAACGGAAAGATCAGTATCTGCGGGAGATGTATAGACGAGCCGGGATTATGCGATGAATGCGGGTATTTCTTTGTGGCAGAGTATACATTGTTGTTCAGCGGTAAGATCCGGCCGATTCTGGAGATGTTACATACATATCTGAGGTATATATGAGTATATTAACAAGTATCACAAGGATGTGGCTGACCAGGACGATCCGGCCGTTTACGTTTACGGCAGAGAATGACCGGATCCTTTCTTACGCTGATCTGGACAATCTCGGGCTTTATGTTCATATCCCGTTCTGTGCGAAGATCTGTGATTTCTGTCCTTACTGCAAGATTCCCTATGACAAGAATACGTGTGACAGATATATTGATCATCTGATCCGGGAGATTCATATGGTCGGGGAAATGCATAAAGGCAGGAAAACCGTAACCAGTCTCTATTTCGGCGGAGGAACACCGGCATTGGCGGCAGACCGCATCGGAGAGATCGTTCAGGCATTACGTGAACATTTTGAAATTACCGAAGGTATAGGTCTGGAACTACATCCCGCAAACGTAAATGTGAAAACACTAACCAAGCTGAAAGAAGCCGGAGTAACCAGGATCAGCATCGGTATACAATCGTTTTCCGGAAAGTACAGTTCAATTCTCGGACGTCCCACTGCCGATACAGAAAGATTGAAGAAAGCCCTGCGGGAAGTTCCGTTTGAAACAGTATCCATGGATTTTATCTTTGCGTTGCCGGAACAGACATCTGAAGATTTGATCAGTGATATTGATACAGCATTTGCGATTGGGGCGAATCATATCGCAATCTATCCGTTTATTGATTTTACCTTTACAGAGAGCCAGGTAAAGGCAATGCCAAAGAAAGAAAAACACCGGTTACTGGATCAGATCACCGATTATTGTGAGAAAAAAGGTCTGACCAGGGATTCAATATGGACATTCTCTTCCGAAAATGCACACTACTCATCCATGACCAGAGAGAACTTTCTGGGTTTTGGCTGTTCTGCGACAACACTGTTAAAAGATTCGTTCAAGATCAATACGTTTGACGTAGAAGAATACATCCGGAAGATCAGCCGGGAAGAATTGCCCACATCTCTGACGATCCGTTTCACAAGGGGACAGCGGATGGTGTATTGGCTGTTTTGGACGTTATATACCACAAGAGTAAACAGCGGAGAGTTCAGACGCTTCTTCGGGAAAGATCTGGAGAAAGAATACGGTCTGGAATTATCCCTTGCACAAGTACTGGGAATGCTGGAAAAGAGAGGAAACACCTATATACTGACCAATCAAGGCGCATTTTATTACCACTATTACGAAAACTATTATACGCTTGCGTATATTGACAAGATGTGGGGTATTCTGCGAAAAGAAGCCTTTCCTGAAACGCTCATCCTTTAACACAGAAACACAAAGGGGTGTATGTTTGCACAAATAGAAAGCGGGGTAGTATGAGAAAGATAGTACTAATAATAAGTATGTTGACATTATGCCTGTATGGCTGCGGGACGAAGTATACCGTGGATTACTGCGGGCAGAAAGATACTTATACCGGCGCAAAAGAAAGCTATCTTGCAGGTAAGAATGTAACTTTGTACTATTCCGTGATTGGTACAGATACGGATTATTCTTTTACCCTGGATGGAGAACCCCTGAACTGTCTGTATGAAGAAGGAAAGGGGTATGCGGTGCGTTTTACCATGCCTGCGCATGATGTACGTCTGGAATGCCGGATGTATAACTCGATGTTGCCAACTACGATCGTATCCCCGGAATTGTGGTATTCCACGGTCACTGTGTACGCGAATTACAGCGAAGATGGCGCGATCATGCGGGAGGCACTGAACGGCGAGATGATGATCATCAGTTCGGTACAGCACCTTCCGGTATATCTGTTGGAAAATACACAGGATCTGGAGTGGTTTAAGACAGGTCCGGGAAACAGTTTATCTCTGGATCAGAGTCATGATGAAGTACCATCATTCAATGAAGTGACCGGGAACTATAACGAAGAATTCTTCCGTGATCATTCATTACTTCTTGCGTATGTACAGGCAAGCAGCGGATCTTTCCGCTATGAATTAAATTATCTCGAGAAAGCGGATGACAAGCTGGTTATGCATATCATCCGGACCAATGATCCTGAGGTATACACGGCGGACATGTCCGGATGGCTGGTACTTGCGGAGGTAAACAAGGAAGAGATCAAAGACTGTGCGGGGTATGACGCGCAGATGGATCGATAAAGGAGACAACAGATGGGATTGACGAAGATTACAAAGTACACAGAGAGAGTCTTTGAATGTAAACGTGATGATCTGACGATCCGTGGTACGGAGTATCGTCCGCAGGGTGAATCCTTACCCGCAATCATCGTATCCCACGGATTTATGGCGAACCAGGATTCTGTCCGGAATTATGCGAAAGCGATGGCAGAGGATGGTTTCTGTGCTTACTGTTTTGATTTCTGCGGCGGCAGCGCAATGAAGAACCAGAGTGACGGAGAATCTATACAGATGTCAGTACTGACCGAAGTAAAAGATCTGGAAGCTGTACTGGCGTATGTGGAATCTCTTCCGTATATTCAGGGCGGTGTTGTCCTGATGGGGTGCAGCCAGGGAGGTTTTGTGTCTGCGTTAACTGCCGTAAAACACCCGGAAGAAGTAAAGAAACTGATCCTGTTCTATCCGGCGTTATGTATACCTGATGATGCCAGAAAAGGGAATATGCGTCTTGCGGTATTTGATCCGGAGAATATCCCGGAAGTCTTTCCGTGCGGCCCGATGATGCTGGGGAAGTGCTATGTTGAAGACGTGATCCGCATGGATGTCAACGAAGAAATCAAAGGCTATCCCGGACCGGTATTGATCGTACATGGAGATGCGGATGACATCGTAGATCTTTCATACTCCGTGGAAGCGCAGAAAGCGTATGAGAATGCGGAACTAAAGGTAATCAAAGGCGCAGGACACGGCTTCCGTAATGGCCAGGATCAGACAGCGATCAGCTATATCCGGGCATTTATCTAATCACCGGAGATGACTTGCGGAATCCGGGATTTCTCTGTAATATGAAAGCACTATGGAAAATCTGATTGGTATCGTTATCACGATCGTTATCACGGCTGTATTGCTGGCAATGTCCAAGTCATTCTTCACCAGGATCCTTGGGGACAGTAAGAGGCTTCCGTTGAAGTTCCTGCACAGTACAGTAAACTTTATTATTCTCGTTATCGGTGTCTATGCGGTTTTGAACCAGATCACCCTGACAAAAGAACTCAGTACAACGTTATTACAAAGCAGTACGCTGATCATTGCGATACTTACGTTTGCGGCCCAGCAGACACTTGGCAATATCATTGCGGGTTTCTCACTATCCTTTACCCATCCGGTGGAGATTGGTCATAAAGTACGTATCGTATCCGGAGGTTCTGTGATTGCGGAAGGTGTGATCAAGGATATTACGATCCGCCACGTGGTCATCCAGCAGTATGACGGACAGACCTGTATCGTTCCCAACAGTCTTGTGGATTCTTCCGTAATTGTCAATACGAACTATCTGGATCGTGTAGGTAACTTCCTGGAATTCCAGGTAGCTTATGACACAGATCTGGATAAGGCGAAGGAGATCATTCATGAACTTCTGGCCAAAGAAGATGCTGTTTTAAACAAGGATGTGAAGGTCTATACCAGTAAAATAACGGATAACGGACTGATACTTAAATTTACCGTGTGGACTTCCACAATTGATGAAAGTTACATCACCTGCAGTCATCTGCGTGAAGGTATCGTACAGGAATTCCTGAAACAGGGAATTGTGATTCCTTACCAGACCATTACAATTACCGATGTAAAAGATAAAGCACCTGAATAAGATTCAGGTGTTTTTACGTGGGAAAAGAAATATGCAGTATAATACTGACGAGGAGAATAAGTGTATGACATTTGCGGTATTTGCGGATGGAACAGCCAACTTACCGGGGAAACTACTGGAAGGTATCCGGCTGCTTCCAAGTGAATTAACGATTAATGGTACATCCTATACCTATACGGGAGATATTGAAAACTTTGATATGCATTCCTACTATGAAGGACTGCGTCATGGGGATGATGTAAAGACCAGTCTGTTGAATACTTCCTTGTTTATGACTAGTTTTGAACCTCTGGTCAAGGAAGGTACAGATATCATCTATGTGGCAATGAGTTCGGGAATCAGCGGTACGTATAATGCGGCGTGTGTGGCAGCGATGCAGCTGATGGAAGAATATCCGGAACGGTATATCCACATTGTGGACTCTCATGGCTGTGGCTTTGGCAACGGTATGCTGGCAATCAAAGCCGCAGAACTAAGTAAAGAGGGTATATCCTCCCGTGAAGCAGGACAGATTCTGGATGACATGGTACCGCACTGCTGCCAGTACTTTACTGTGGATGATCTGAACTTCCTGAAGCGTACAGGCAGAGTGAGCGGAGCAACCGCCATGATCGCAACCACCCTGCAGATCAAGCCGATCCTGTACGGTGATCATACCGGTCATATCGTATCCTGTGAAAACTGCCGGGGAAGAAAGAGAGCGATCCAGAAACTGGCAGATAAGTATAGTGTGAAAAGAATGGATCTTCCGACACAGACGGTGTATATCTCCCACGGAGACTGCCTGCAGGACGCGGAAAAACTCAGAGAACTGATCCTGTCAATTACCCCGGATGTAACTGTGGTCCTATGCCCGCATGAACCGTTCTCCGGCGCCCATGTCGGTCCCGGTATGCTTGGGTTATTCTTCCTGGGTAAAGAAAGATAAGTATCTGTGAAAAGCATATATTGAGATAATTAAATACAGTATCAGGTATTCTGTTACATTCGGGCATATACGTTCATTGTGATGACAGGATACCTGTTTTTTTGTGTCTGCACTATCAGTATACGTTGATCGTCTTGCACAAGATGATGTCCGCTGTTGTTTCCGGTACACACCGGCGCAGCAGTTCTTCATCACCTGACGCAATTTCCCGGATGTACGAACCGGTCAGTGGTTGTCCGCCATCTGTCTTCCGCGTCAGGATCACTGTCTCAATTCCATATTCCGGCAGGATCTCCAGGCACGCCCGGTTGATCTCATTCGTGATCGGGTCATTCGGTTCCTCCCCGATATACCGGTGGGTGACATGTAACTGTACTGCTACAGAGGCATATGTCCGCACGTGCTGCCGGCTTAGTTCCTTTGTATCCGGTGTATAGATCTTGGCGTAATATGCCGGGAAACTTGCAACATCCCCGATGAACAGCCCGCTGGGTATTACGGTCACATTCTCCAGGTCCCGCAGTGCTTCTACAGCCATGGCATACCGCTCGGCAAACGAGAACAGGCTCGAATTCTCTTTCAACACCAGCAGGTATACATGTTCTGTCTCCCGGGCTGCGGTTTCCACCAGGTACCGGTGTCCGGCGGTAAACGGATTGCCGTTGGCGACAATACACGCGGCTGTCCGGTACTGCGTCAGATCAACCCCGTAAAAATACTTCTTGATAAAGAACTTGTCTATGAAATCAAAGTGATAAGGCACTGGTTCCCTGCCGGCTTCTCCGATATTCCGGAAAATCACCTCAAACAGCTTATCCGCATACATCCTGGTCACATGGTGGTTGACATGGTAGGGTGTATCCAGCAGCCACTCTGCAGGTACCTGGTATTCCTCCAATGTCTCCCAGAGATCCATGGTCTGTACACCGGGAAAGCGAATATCCAGGTCTTCCATCAGTCCGACAATAACATCACCTTTCCGGAACGGTGTCGACACCATCCGGCTGAGCGTTGCCATATTGCCGCCCCAGCATCCGCAGTTCTCTACTTTCACTTTATATCCGCAGGCATTGATGCGCTTCTGCAGCCAGCTCTCGATCGTGTATTCATCTCCTTCGTAGCTGCCGATCACCAGACACGGTCCGTAGAACCAGATTGTACGTTCATACTCTGCCGGCTGATCCACAGTAATACGCTTGCCCGCAGACACATTGACATACCGGCTCTTTGTGTCCCGAAGCCGCATTTGTTCCTCATCCTTTTCAACCACAAAATACCCGTTGAGGATGTTGTCCACGTATCCTTCAAGACCGTACAGGTCATCAAAAAACTTCTCCGCGTAAGGCATGACCAGTTCATTCAGATTCTGCGGATACTCTGTGGGGAACCGGCTGCGCATGGCTTTCTCTGTCCGGTTCATGTATTCATTGTTTTTCCGTATGGCTGTCATGAAGATCAGTTCAATTCCCTGTGTCTGAAAGCCGCGGAATACTTCCTCGTAGTCCATGACCTCCGCCGATTCCAGTTTCCCGGTCAGATTCAGGTAGGTCAGGATGCGGTAGTAGTACTTTTTTCCCCGCAGGAGGTATAACAAAAACAATGCACCTTTCTTTTCCGGGGCATCTACCATCAGGAACGTTTCAAACTCATCGAACCGTTCCATCATCTCACGCAATGTCAGTACTGTATATTCTGCCCGGTATTCGTCCAGTACATCCTTCATGTGCTCAAAGTAACGAGATTTGTATGCGTGTCCCTGTGCCGGTATAACCAGTGCGGTGCTGCGCATGGCGGTAAAGTATCCTGGTGCGTAAGCATTGCGGGAAAACGGCACTGCCCGCTCCAGCAGCAGTTCATCATCCGCTGCCTGGAATTCCCCGCTCAGCTGTCCGTCCCTCATTGCCGGAATCTCCCGAATCGCCGGCCGGCTGCGGAACACCTCACGGGCATGCATTGGTTCATCTTGTTCCACTTGGGTAAAGTTCCTGTTGATGGTAACGTATTCTCCCTCTGTACGGTGCACGTCACCGGAAGATACTATGCCGTATAAACCTTCCTGTGTCTCAAAATACACAACATTGCCGGGATGCTCCAACAAGGGATGGATCAGATCTTTTCGTTTTATCTTGTCCATCTGAGTTTTTGTTTTCATGATGCATAAGTGTTCTCTGTTGATGAATATCATCGGATTACATGCCCCCTCTATCATGAAACAGACATAGCAAGACCTGAATGTCACGCTAACTTAGGAATTATATCTTGTTTTTCTACACGTTTCCATATTCATAACGGCTTTAGGGGTTCCTTCAAACAGATATGTACCCATTCTGCCGGAATATGATACACTCAAGGCATGAGTACGACTGTACGAAAGAAACGTAAACTGAAAAAGGGTGTCAAGATCCTGCTGGTGATCCTGGCAATATTCCTGTTGCTTGCTGCAGGCGGACAACTGTTCATAGGCAGTATGTTAAACAAGATGAACAAGACCCCGGCCATAGCCCAGCATGAAGCAGGTATTGCCGAAGAAGTCCGCCGCGTCCCTGTAAACAAAAATGTCTTCAACTTTCTGCTGTTTGGGGCGGATAGCAATACCTTTAGCGAAAATGAGGGGATGGACAGAGCAGATGCGACTAAGATCATCTCTCTGGACAAGGTGAATAAAACCATCAAGATCGCATCGCTGCAGAGAGATACGATGGTCTGGATCCCGGATCCGGTCAATGACTTCTCCAAGCTCAATCATGCGTACTGGTGGGGTGACGCAGATCTGGCGATACGCGCTGTGAATCTGAATTACGACATGAATATCACCAAGTATGTGACATTCTCCATGGCAGGTCTGGAAGCGATGGTGGATGAACTTGGCGGTGTGGATATCTACCTGACAAAGGCAGAGTCCACATATTTTCAGGATGGTCTGATCAAGCAGACGAACTACCAGGAAGGTATGTTCCACCTGTCCGGTCATGAAGCACGTGCCTATGCACAGCTGCGTGAGATCGATAATGACTATCACCGGATGAACCGGCAGAATGTGCTGATCAAGACGATCTTGTCACGACTGAAGGACTGCTCGGTGAAGGAGATTCTGGGTCTTGTAGAGACAGTCATGCCGTATATAGAGACGAACTTTACCAATGCCGAGATCGAACTCTGGCTGACCCGGATGTTAACCTACGATCTGAAAAATATTGAAACGCAGGATGTACCGAAGGGAGACGAGGAAGACAGATGGACAGAAGTTGAATATAACGGCTACCCATATATCAGCATCCTGAGAAATTATGAGAAGATGATTCAGGATCTGTATGAATTCCTCTACGGTATAAAGGGTTACTCCATCAGTAAACAGGCGGCAGGAATCCAGGACGATATCTACCAGAAATTTGCGGATAAACTGAAATAGGGGCGCATATGATTGATATTCATACACATATACTGCCGAGAGTAGATGACGGCTCAGAGAGCACGGCAATGTCCCTGAAGCTGATTGAAGAGGCACTGGAGTCCGGTGTACATTCCATGATTGCGACACCGCACTTCTTTCAAGGTGTCTATGAGAACTATGCCGGTGAAGATCTGCAGAAACGCTGGGACAGGCTCCACAAAGCTGTACATCGCGCTGGTCTGCCGATCCACCTGTATCAGGGCATGGAGATCATGGCTTGTGATGATCTGCCGGAACTGCTGAAGAAGGGGAAGGTCTGGACTTTGAACAGTTCAGACTACTTTCTGCTGGAATTTGCCTTTGATGAAGATCCCGCTTACTGTAAGACGATCATCCGTTCCTGCATGGAGGCAGGATACCGGCCGGTGATCGCGCATCCTGCACGTTATTACTTTGTCCAGGATGATCCGGGAATCGTCTATGACTGGTACCGCAGCGGCTGTTGTATCCAGCTGAATAAGGGCACTTTACTTGGGGATAACGGTATCCGGGCAAGGAATACAGGTTTCTCCCTACTGAGACATTGTGTTGTCTCCTGTGTGGCATCTGATGCCCACCGTACGTACTGGCGCAATGCGGATATGTCACAGGTAGAAGAACTCCTGCTGGATCACTTCGGTGAAGAATATACGCAGATGTTGCTGGAAGAGAATCCGGACAGGATCCTGCGTAATCGAGAACTGGTGGGATATAAGCCGGTACCATATGACAAAAACACATAGAGCATACATGGTTGTTCCTAGAACCGATGTATGCTTTTTGTGTACCCTTTTGGGTAATAATCCATACTGGAAAATGCTCTCTGATAAATACAGATGAAAATGATACTTGTAAAGACGGATTGGATTTACAGACAATGACACTCAATGTTATCATGTTAAATTGTAGGAATATTGCCATGTACCGTTTTTTCCTGAAAAGACTGATCGATATATTACTATCTATTGCAGGGTTTGTGATCCTGCTTCCGATATTTCTGATATTAACGCTGTGGATCAAGGCAGATAGTCCGGGTCCGGTATTCTTTAAGCAGAAGAGAGTCGGAATACATAAACGGGAATTTGATATTCTCAAGTTCCGTACAATGTATATCGATACTCCCAAGGATATACCTACACATATGCTGGCAGATCCTGAGAAATATATTACTAAGGCAGGCAGGTTTTTAAGAAAAACCAGCCTGGATGAGTTACCCCAATTAATCAATATTATCCGGGGTGACATGAGTATTGTAGGACCCAGACCGGCATTGTATAACCAATACGATCTGATTGAAGAGAGAGACAAGTATGGCGCAAATGATGTCATGCCCGGACTGACCGGATGGGCACAAATCAACGGCAGAGATGAACTGGAGATTCCCGTGAAAGCAGCATTAGACGGCTATTATACAGAACATATCGGTTTCCTGATGGATTGCAGGTGTTTTTTTGGTACGTTCTCGGCTGTACTGAGCGGGAGGGGTGTTTCCGAAGGACAGAAACGGGAACGGAAAAAGATCCTGATCATTACCAACCACTCGTATATGCTTTACCGCTTCCGTCTGGAACTTATCTCAAAGCTCATGGAACAGTGTGAAGTTGTTCTCTCCATGCCTTTTGTGGGTCACGAGGATGACTTCCAGGCCATGGGTTTAAAGTGTATCAATACACCGATGGAACGCAGGGGAATCAATCCTGTGAAGGATCTCAAACTCCTGAAAGAATACAAGAGACAACTGAGGGAAGAAGCCCCGGATCTGGTGATTACGATCTCGGTCAAACCGAATATCTATGCCGGATATCTCTGCGGGAAGATGCACATCCCCTTTGCGGCAATGGTACAGGGTCTTGGTTCTCCTTTTGAGAAACCGGTGCTTGCCCAGCTGGTAACAGTGATGTACCGTACAGGCCTAAGAAAAGCACACAGAGTACTCTTTGAGAACAAGGATAATGCCGCAGTGTTTGTGAATAAGCATATTGTTGAACCGGAGCGGGAAGTAGTACTCAGCGGTGCCGGCATCAACCTTGATCTCTTTGGGGAGAGAGAGTACCCCGTAAATGATATATTCCGGTTCTTATATGTAGGCAGGATCATGGAGGAAAAAGGATGCGGAGAACTCTTTGCGGTAACTAAGAGATTACATGCGGAGAATATACCATTCCTGCTGGATCTGGTCGGCTTCTATGAAGATGACTTCCGTGAACAGGTGAAAGAACTTGAAGACGCCGGGATTCTGCAGGACCATGGCTTTCTTAATGACCCCCGGGAATATTATGCCCAGTCGGACTGTGTTGTCATGCCTAGTTACCATGAAGGTATGAGTAACGTACTCCTTGAAGCAGCAGCCATGGGCAGACCTCTGATCACGACGGATGTACCGGGATGCCGGGAAGCAGTAATCAACGAAGTCAGCGGTTTGCTGTGCCAACCGAAAGATGAAGAATCCCTGTATCAGGCAATGAAGAAGATGCTGGGATATACCAGGGAACAAAGAGAAACCATGGGTAAAGAAGGGCATAAACACATGGTAAAAAACTTTGGTAAAGATGCCGTAGTCACCCATACGATTGAAGCCCTCTCGGAGATTCTATGATTACCTCTTCGTATATCCTGATCCTGTTCTGGTTTCTGCTTATGGCGCTGTTCGCCCATAATGTACAGGTAACAGAGAAGAAGAGAATCATGGGCAAAGAGAGAACCATTGTGAAGTGGTGGTATGCCATACTAGTGTTTGCGCCGTTGGTTATAATGGCGATGAATAGAAGCGCTGCAATTGGGGATACCTTAGTTTATATTGCGGGATATAGGGATATGCCCTCCAGTTTTAGCGGACTTCCGGCATATTACAACAGTTTATCCAAGGATAAAGCCTACTTCATGTTGGCGGCTCTCATTAAATGTGTGTTTGGAAGTAACTATCGTATCTATTTTTGTATTGTTGCGATCATACATGCGTATGCGGTCATAAAGATATACAGACAGTATTCACCATCTTTTGTAATGGCAGTTTTTCTTTTTGTAACGTCAGGAGACTATATATCCTGGATGGAAAATGGTACGCGCCAATTTTTGGCGGTAGCTATTTGTCTGTTAGCTACTGATTTTATGTTAAAGAAAAAGTATGTACCGGCAGTGATTATGGTATTGATCGCTTCCAGATTTCATCAGTCAGCCTTGTTGGTCATACCGATGATCTTTATTGTTCAGGGAAAGCCATGGAATAAAATGACTATGCTGTTTATTGCACTGGCGCTTGTAGCGATTGCGTTTGTTGATCAATTTACTAATTTTTTGGATGACGCTCTGGAAGCCACACAGTACAGCAATGTTGTCAGCGAATGGAAATCGTGGGATGATGACGGAACAAATCCGATCCGTGTTCTGATTTATTCCCTGCCGGCAATCCTGTCACTGATCGGCTTACGCTTTATCCAGGCAGAGAATGATCCGTTGATCAACTTTTCGACAAATATGTCGATCATTGCGACAGGGTTATATCTGGTCAGTATGGTTACTTCAGGAATCTTCATCGGAAGACTACCGATTTATGCTAGTTTATATTCACAGGGGATACTTTTACCTTGGGAACTGGATCATATGTTTAACAGAAGTTCTGCCTTTTTGATGAAAGTTTTTATGGTAATAGCTTACATCGCTTTATACTTTTATCAGTTTCAAACGTGGGGTGTAATTTGACATGAACAAGCCGATAAGAATATTGATGGTTACCGGAATCCTGGATCGCGGCGGTGCTGAAACGATGATCATGAATATGTACAGGCATATTGATCGTTCAAAGGTCCAGTTCGATACTTATTGGGGAAATAGGGCTTATACTTTTAAACAAGCTAATCCTAATTTGCCTTGTATTACTGTGAGGGTTAAGTTATCGGCTATTCAGGTTAATGAAGGAAATGGTGTAAGTTAAAAAGAATCAATGTGTTAAACATTGATTCTTTTATGATGGGTTTTGATTTTGTGGTGTTTGTACTTGGGAGTTTGGTATTTGTGTGAATTTTAGATTTACAT
>JAFRMA010000096.1 GCA_017430925.1 Solobacterium sp.
AATAGTTGACATATTCATCGTAATAAGAAGGTCATTTTTTTACACTCAATTCTTCACCCACACAGAAGTTCAACCTGTGATTCTTTTTGCCCACATGCTAATTCAACCTGTAGGTATAAATCCACGCTAGTTCATATTACCGATAAAAAGTAATATCGGGATGTTTTACTGTAATACAGGAAAATACAGGGGAATAATGGTAAACTGTTAATACAGATTCTTCCTATCTTAGGATAAAGATCCTGGATATAAAGAAAGACTTCCTGAATGCGGCTGAAGTCAGTAACGAATTCACCCTGGAAGAAAGTAAAAACGGACCGGTGGTGGAGTTTCTCCTGTCCGTACTGCGTTTGTTTGCGCCGTTGATGTAATTATGCTCATTCAAGAGTAGAATAGAATAGTCGGAGGTTTATATATGAGTAAATATATGATCTATGTGATGACTCTGTTTATGCTGGCACTGATCTTCAGGACCTGGCTTCAGGTACGCCGGAACGGAGAAACCGCAAGAGTATTAAAGATGATGCAGTACTTTACGGATGAAGAGAAGTTTTTTGAAGTGGCGGATGCGGAGATCGAGAATCAGAAGAGTCCGGAATTCAAAGCCAAGGCTATCATCCTGCGTATGTTCGGAGAAGCGCACTATCTGAGAAAAGAACAGTTCCTGAAGGATCTTCAGATTCTGGATATTCCCTCTTTGTATGCGCAGAACCAGAAAGTGAATCTGGATCTGAATGAAGATTCTTTCTTCTATCTGTATCTGGCAATTCCCAATAACCTGTATGCCAATGTGGAAACAGACCTGATCCCTCCTCTGTATGAAAAGCTGGGTGAGTATGATGATGTTCTGGAACCTCTGCTGGTAGCACAGCTGGGTAAAGCCGCAAAGAAGTACTACCTGAAAGAAGATGATCTGGGGAAGGGATTCTTTACAGCGCTTCTGGAAGGAGAATATCCCGGACTGCGTTACAGCAAGCAGCTGATCGGTATCTATAAGAATATTGCGACAGCCTTACTTGCGCGTATTGCCCTGGATGAAGGCAAGCAGGAAGTATTTGAAGAATATCTGCCGGATCTGCAGCATTTTGCGCAGAGCAGCGGTCTGGGCAAGAGATGGATCAGGGAACTGTCCATCGAACTGCCGGATGTTCCGGAAGACAATGAAGAGACAGAAGCGGAGACAGAACCCGAAAGCGAACCGGAGACCTTGCCGGATGACTACGAACATGTTTCCGAGACACTTCCGGAAGGAATCGAACAGAATGAAGAACCGGAACCGGAAACACTTCCTGAAGGAACTGAGCGGAACGAAGAGGAAAAACAATGAAGTTGATTGTCGGTCTGGGCAATCCCGGTAAGGAATACGAAAAGACCAGACATAACAGCGGATTTCAGGTCATGGATCTTCTGGCAGAGAAATGTCACTGTACCATTACCCGGGAAAAGTGGAGCGCGTTAATTGCACCGGTACAGATCCAGGGAGTATCCGTATTGTTGATGAAACCTCTGACTTACATGAATGATTCCGGAAGAGCTGTAGCGCAGGCAGTAAACTTCTATCATATCGCCCCGGAAGATATCCTGGTGATCCACGACGATATCGATCTGCCGGTCGGAAATCTGCGCATACGTCAGAAAGGCAGCGACGGCGGACAGAAGGGCATGCGTTCGATCATCCAGGCTCTGGGAACCCAGAATATCACCAGGATACGGATCGGTGTCGGACACAGTGAACCGGGAAATCACAAGGTCGTACCGGACTGGGTATTGTCTCCGGTGGAAAAAGATCTCCGGGAAGAACACCAGAATATCCTGCAGAAGGCCGCAGATGCGTCCTACGCGTGGATCAATACGCCCCTGGAACTTGTCATGTCTGCGTATAACACAAAGAAGAAACCCAGAAAAGAAGCACCCGCAGTGCAGGAGGAAACCGAATAGAAAAGATTCAGGATCTAGGTCAGTTGTTATTCTCCCGGATGGAAGATAATCCTGCGGTCCAGAGATTAACACACGGAAAAGATACGCTTCCCTTATCTTCCCTGATCCAGGAAGCACTGACCATCGCGATGTCCTACCGGGCGGAAAAACGCTCGATCATCGTGATAAAAAACAGTTTATATAACGCACAGAGACTTTACGACAGGATGTCGACCCTCCTGGGTGAAAAGGAATGTGCGCTTTTTGGCGTGGATGAGTCTCTGCGTGTGGAGGCAATCGCATCTTCTCCGGAGATGATGGCCAACCAGGTGGATACACTGGCTTCCCTGCTGGAAGAACCACACCAGGTGATCATCACCAATCCCTCCGGTATTCTGCGCTACCTGCCTCATCCGGAAACCTTCGCTTCCGGATGTATCGAACTGAAAACCGGTGACCGTCTGGATATGGAGGAGCTGAAACGCAGACTGCGGGCAGGCGGGTATTTCCAGACAACGCATATCGACCAGCCTCTCAGTTTTGCGGCAAGAGGCGGTATCGTAGATGTATTCTCCATCAACTATGATCTTCCTGTACGTATAGAGTTCTTTGACGACGAGATCGATTCCATACGTTTCTTTGACGTGGAGACCCAGAAGACCGCATTACCTGCGGATAAGGTAAAGATCGTCCCTGCCAATACCGTACTGTTTACGGAAGAAGAAGTATCCGTTATAGAACAGAAAGCCCGGGAGTACCTGGAAAAAGAAGATGAAGTGATGTTAAGTTCTGCCGTAGAAGCAGATCTTGAATTGATCCGGAATTCGATCCGGGAGACCCGTTTATATCCGTATATGGCTTTACTGGAGAAGACTTCGGGACTGTGGGAGTATATGGATCATCCCCAGATCATTCTCTCGGATGAAGACAGTATCTACGAAAATACCCGGCATCTTCTGGAAGAAACCACGGTATATATCCAGGAAATGGTGCAGGAGAAGAAATTACTGCCGAAGTACGTCATGTGGCATGACTTATCCAGGATCGCTCCGGGATCTTCATTTGTACGTGAAGATCCGTTCATGGATAATCTTGCGGGTATTGAAGAACTGCATCTTCCGGAAGAACCGATGGAAGTCCGGTTAAAGATGATCAATGACGGCAGGATCAATCTTCTCTGTCTTCAGGAACAAGAAGCCAGGAATGTGATTGAAACCTGTACGGAGATAAAAATACCGTATTTCCTGGTCACGGATGATCATCTGCAGCCCGGAATCAATCTCTGGTTCGGTAATCTGTCTCAGGGCTTTACCTATGATCTTCAGAATCTGCGTGTCATCTCCGGACGTGAGATGTTTTCGGTGAACCGGCATAGCGGCAGATACGAGAAGAAATTCCGCAAGGCAGAAGTCCTGCACAGTTATGAAGATCTTCAGCTGGGAGATTATATCGTTCATGCGTCCCACGGTGTAGGCCAGTATATGGGAATAGAGACCAGACAGATCAATGGTATGGTCAGGGACTTCCTGCGTATTGTATACCGCGGAAACGCGGAATTACTGGTACCTCTGGAACAATTCCGTCTGGTACGCAAATATGTGTCCAGAGAAGGTGTCGTACCACGTCTGAACAAGCTGGGCAGCGATGAATGGGCTAAGACCAAACAACGCCTGGAAGAGAATGTGTCCAATATCGCTGAGCGTCTGGTGAAACTGTATGCCGCAAGAGAAGAAAACATCGGCTTCGCGTTCAGTCCGGATACCGAGATGCAGAAGAAGTTTGAGGCATCTTTTGAGTTTGACCTTACAGAAGACCAGAAGAAAGCGATCAATGAAATCAAGAAAGATATGGAAAGCACAAAACCGATGGACCGTCTGGTCTGCGGAGATGTCGGTTTCGGTAAGACAGAAGTAGCGATCCAGGCAGCGTTCAAGGCGGTATCTGACAACAAGCAGACGGCTGTACTATGCCCGACAACCATTCTTGCGGAACAGCACTACCAGACCTTTACCCAGAGATTTAAGGATTACCCGGTAAATATCGAAGTCCTGGACCGTTTCGTGACACCTGCCAGAGTCCGTGATATCCTGCGCCGGTTAACTGCGGGAGAAGTAGATATCCTGATTGGTACCCACCGGATCCTCAGTAAGGATGTGATATTCAAGGATCTCGGTTTACTGGTCATCGATGAGGAACAACGTTTTGGGGTAGAACACAAGGAACGGATCAAGGAGTTAAAGAACGGGATCGATGTACTGACCCTCAGCGCCACCCCGATCCCCCGTACATTACAGATGTCCCTGATCGGTATCCGCCAGTTATCCCAGCTGGATACACCACCGGAAAACCGGTACAACGTACAGACCTATGTCGTTGAGAAAAATGACGGATTAGTCCGTGACGCGATAGAGAAAGAACTATCCCGGGGAGGCCAGGTCTTCTATCTCTTTAATAATATCGATAAGATCTACAACGTCGCGCGTAAGATCCAGGGGATGATCGACGATGTACGTGTCGGTGTAGTCCACGGAAAAATGGACCGGGAAGCAATCGAAGATGTCATGTTCAGCTTTACCCGTCATCAGCTGGATGTACTGGTCTGTACGACGATCATCGAGAATGGGATCGATATCCCTAACGCGAATACGATTATCATCGATAATGCCCAGGATTTCGGTCTGGCGCAGATCTACCAGATCAAGGGACGCGTAGGAAGAAGCGACCGGGTAGCGTATGCCTACCTGCTTATTCCGCCCCGCAAACAACTCAGTGAAGTAGCCCAGAAACGTCTTCAGGCTGTGAAGGAATTCGCCAAGCTGGGCAGCGGCTATAAGATTGCCATGCGTGATCTGACGATCCGGGGTGCCGGTGATCTGCTTGGGGCTGACCAGTCCGGATTCATCGATACCGTCGGTATAGACATGTATATCGAGATGCTGGAAGAAGCGATTGCCCGGGAGAAAGGCGAAGTCAGGGAGACGCAGGAACTGCCAAAACACATTAATATTGAAGAGAGCAGCTACATTCCTAAAGATTTCGCGCCGGATGATTATGATAAGATCAGTATGTACCAGAAGATTGACCAGATCGCGGATAAGGAAGAACTGCAGAACTACCGCGACCAGGTCATTGACCAGTACGGGAAACTGCCGAAAGAAGTACGTTCCCTGTTTGACAAGAAAGAGATCGATATCCTTGTCTCCCAGGAAGATGTAAAGAGTTACCGGCAGATCAACGGGAATAACGAAGTAGTCTTCTCGGAGAAGTTCAGCAGTGAGGTAGACGGAGTCAAGCTCTTTGAGTTGTTTACGGCGATATCCAAGGATATCCGGATCCAGTATAAAAACAAGTGTATTATTGCCTTACTGCCCAAGCAGAAGAATAACTTACCGATCGTAATAGAGATGATCACCAGAGCCGGGGAGGCCAAGAGAGATGCGAATTGATAAATACCTGAAAGCTGCGCATATCCTGAAGCGCAGGACCATATCCAAGGAACTGGCAGAGAACCAGCGTGTGGAGATCAACGGAAAAGTCGTCAAGCCGGCGCATGAAGTAAAAACCGGAGACGAAGTAAAGATCACCTTCGGACGCAGATATCTTGTGATCCGTGTATTATCCACGGAAGAAGTAAAAAAGAAGAAAGATGCCGTAACCATGTATGAAGTGATTGGTGAAGGTTATCTTGAACCAGATACGGAATAATGGTATAAAAAGAATACCAGGAAAGAGCTATGACACAGACACAGAAAGTGAAGACAAAAAAGAAAAAAAGAAGAAAGATGACACCGATCATGAAACTGTTGTGTCTGGTAATGATCGGAGCCTCCTTTTTCCTGTTGTATCAGGTAGGCAGAGAAGTCTATACCACGGTCACACTGCGTCATGATATCACTGAGGCAGAAGAGAAATACCAGAAGATCCTCGATGAAAGTGCGTATCTCAGCAGTGAACGTGAGAAATTGACAGATCCCAACTATGTCCAGAGCTATGCGCGCGGGAATTACATGTTGTCCAAAGACGGAGAACAGATCTTTTATCTGCCGGAAAAAGATAAGTAATAGTATAGAATAAAACATATCAGAATACAGGAAATAACTGTTAATATAATATAGTGCTTAAATTTCGAAAGACATCTGTCGCAGAGAATGCGGTTTTAAATACGGTTAAAACAGTCATCGGGATTGTTTTTCCTCTGCTTATCTATCCCTATATATCCAGGGTTTTAGGTGCGGAACAACTTGGTGTCTATGACTTCAGTCATTCCATTTATTCTTATGTACGTCTGGTATCCATGTTGGGTATCAGTATCTATGCGGTAAGAGAGGGAAGCTTTCTGCGGGAGGACAAAGAAAAGATCGAAGAGTTTGCGAATGAAGTATTTTCAATCAATATCATCTCTACGTTGATTGGATATTTGTTGCTCTTCGTGATCCTGCTTAGTCCGGCAATGGGGCATTACCGGATCACAACAATGATTCTCTGTACAGAGGTATTGTTTTTTACGGTTGGGGCGATGTGGGTCTTCAGTATATATGAAGATTACTTGTATATTACCCTGCGTTCTATTCTGGTTCAATGTTTTTCACTGGTGCTGATCTTCCTCTTTGTGAAGACACCTGCGGATGTGAATAAGTATGCGGCAGTGCGTATGTTCGCGCATTCACTTTCTTTTATGATCGGGTACTTCTATATCTGCCGAAGATATTGCCGGATCCGCTTCGTCTGGCACATGAACTGGAAGAAACACTTGAAACCGATCTTGATTATTTTTTCCACGACAATTGCGGTATCTCTGTATGTGAACTTTGATACAACGGCTATTGGGCTTTTGTTGAATGATTATCAGGTTGGTTTGTACGGTATGGCAGTCCGTCTGTATATTGTGATCAAGGATATTCTTACGGCTGTGGTCATCGTTTTGATTCCGAGGTTCTCCATCCTGTTTTCCGAAGGGAAGAAGGAAGAGGCCTCAAAGGTATTATCCAGGGTGTTAGGAATACTGATGATGCTGATGCTTCCGATGTGTATGGGAGTATTCATACTGAGCAGTGAGATCGTACAGATCATTGCAGGTGCGGAATTTGCCGGTGCAGCTTTTCCGCTTCGCCTGATGTCCTGTGCCATTGCTTTCTCCATCTACTCCTATACGTTTATCCAATGTATACTGATCCCTCAGAAGAAAGAAAAAATCGTGTTCTATACCACTCTGTTCAGCCTGGCTGTGAATATTGTTCTGGACCTTCTGCTTATCCCGGTATGGGGGATTGCGGCAGCCGCAGTAACCACGATTATTGCTGAAGGAATCACCCTGCTGATCTGCCTGTTTCATGCGAAACGATCGGTACATCTGTACATGGATATCCGGAATATATTTTCTGTACTGGCAGGGTGTATCGGTATTGTGGCAATCTGCCTGCTATGTAAAAAAATGAGTACTCCCGTGATGAGAGTTGCCTTATCTGTACTCTTTTCAGTTCCTGCCTATTTTAGTATGTTATATATACTGAAGAATGATACGTTGAAAGATCTGTATAGGTTGTTTAGAAAATGATGCGTAGAGATATACTGTCGGACAAGAGAATACAAAGAATCGTGTTTGTGATCATTGTATGTTTACAACTGCTTTTCATCACGTACTGGGCAAAACAGAAATGCAACCTGTTTCTGGATGAAGCCTATTCTCTGGAGTATACGAGTGATTATCTTGATACAGAAAAGTACAAAGTAAAATTTGTCTATACGGAGATTTTCCAATCTGATACCTGGTTTCCTGTTCAGCCGTTACAAGACGAATTGTCTCTAGAACCGGAAGAGAGTATCTTCCGGTTAAGTCCCGGTGAGATGATCCGCCTGTTGTTTTCCAGGAGGATTTACTTCGGACTGCTGAATATGGCAGAATCCATCTTATCTCCTGGAGAGATATCCATGTATCCCGCAATCTTATTAAATTGTTTGTTTTTTGTTTTGATTCAGTTTGTATTATTCAGGATATTCAAGACTTTGAGGATCAATGACTTTTATACACTTTGGGGAGTTGCTTTTTACGGATTCTGCGGTCTGATTATCAGTCATGTGATTTTCGTACGGTTTTATGTTTTTACAATACTGATGTTCCTGACCGTGATTTTGCTTCATCTCAAAATGTGGGAAGAGGAGAATATATGGAAATTCTTCTTTGAGGAGATCACATCGCTGATATTGTTATACTTGGCATTAAAATGTTCTGAACTGACAATGATCTACGGAGGAGCATTTGTCGGATTATATTTCATCCTGCTGATGATAAAAAAACGCTGGAGACAAGCCTTGATCTACGGAGCTCCGATGATTGGTATAAGTGTGTGGTATCTGTATACGAAAACCATCCTGCTGGATATTCTGTTTCATCCTGCCAGATATACAGGTGTAAGATCTTTTGCACAGTCATATACTACCTGGAATGTGACTCATGCTACGTATGATTTTATCACCTTGTGGTTGATGAATTATTACCGGTGGGCAGGTAGTTCCTTGTTTGGCAGCACACGGATCTTTAAGGGGCTTCTTATTATACTGTCTGGTATTTATATTGTAAAAAGGATCAAAAACAAAGTCTTTGTTTCTGATCCTCAGGCAGTCTTTGTTCTCGTTTTATGTATTGTGTTTGCGGTATACTGCCTGTTTGCTGCTCTTGCAGGTCTCTTTTTTCCTAAGTATTTATGTGTCATGCTTACGGTTTTGTTTATTATCTTTCTGTATTCTGCAGATCGTATACTAAAGGATATTCCATATCAGAAAGTAATTATTACACTGGAACTTATCCTGTTGGCAACAGCTGTTTATGAGACCTTCAGTCACCGCCTTGTAGATTATACTTACAGCGAGCATGCAGAAACGATTAACGCCGTACATACATACAAAGATCTGGATATTCTGTTTATCGATTGTAATAAAAAAGAGCATCACGCAATTTATGATTGTATATATAACGCAGGTGAAAAGGTACAGGTTTATTTTGATATTTCATCAGCCGACTTGAATGAGGTGGAAATGCCTGACGAGATGCTGGTCTGGTCCCATAGTTTTACAGAACCAGATTTTTCTGTACGCCTTGCGGATTTCGAGGTAACAACCCTGGGAAATACGCGCGATTCAGTGATTTATCATGCAAAGAGGAGATACACGGATGAATAATGTGATTCTGTCTGTAGTTGTTCCTGTATACAACGAAGAAGGAAATATAGAAAGCTTATATAAGGATATTGTACAGGTACTTGATACTTTTTTTGCCGGAGAGGGAAATCCATCTTCCCGGTATGAAATCATCATGGTAAATGACGGGTCTACAGATCGTACTACACAGATCCTGAGTACCTTGCCTGGGATCGTGAATGTCCGGCTGGAACGGAATTACGGACAGACTGCGGCTATGGATTGCGGTTTTCATCTGGCACAGGGCAAGTATATTGCGGCACTGGATGGTGACGGCCAGAATGATCCTGCGGATATTCCTGCCATGCTGGAGTATCTGGAAAAGAATAATTATGATGTGGTCAGCGGGTGGAGAAAAAATCGTCAGGATAAGACATACAGAAAAATCATGACCTTAGGTGCTTACTGTTTACGTCAGCTGTTATTACATGATGGTATCCATGACAGCGGATGTACACTCAAGATCTATCGCAGAGAGTGTTTTGATCATATTCACCTGACAAGCGGACAGCACAGACTGATTCCTGCTGTATTGAAGAAACACGGGTACTGGATCGGAGAATATCCGGTAAATCACAAAGCCCGCAGAACCGGAGAATCCAAGTATCAGTTTAACCGGGTATTCCAGGGGTTTTCCGATACAGTCAAGTTAAGTTTCTATACTCCCGGACAGAAAAAAGATACCACGGATACAACGGTGTATACGATTGCTGAGGTAATCAGGCAATGAAAAGCATCCTGATCATGATTTCTGCATTGGGCGGCGGCGGTGCAGAGCGTATTGCGGTACGCCTGGCAAATTATCTGTCAGAAAAGTACACAGTCTATATCCTGCCGTATTCCAAGTGTGATAACCCTTATCCTGTCAGTAAAAACGTACGTATTCTGGATTATGCACGATATGATCTGCGAAACAAGAAAAAGCCTCCGCAACAGTTTTTGAGAGACAGCATATCCGCAATATATATCTTTTTCCGCTTATCCTGGTTCCGTATCAAGAACAAACCAGATGTTACATTAAGTCTTTTGCTTGTTCCTAATAGTTTTAATATATTCGCTCCGGGAAAAACCCGGAAGATCTTGTCCGAAAGAAATAATCCCAAACTGAAAAACAAACTGAAATACCAGATCAGTAAACTTGTCTATCGCTTTGGGGATACCATCGTATTTCAGTCTCAGGAAGTGCGTTCCCAATTCCCTGAGTCTGTACAGAAGAAGGGAGTTATCATACCTAATCCCGTAGAAGTGGATGAACAGGCGTGCGATACTCCCAGACATAAGATCGTCACTGCCGGAAGACTGGAGAAACAGAAGAATCACGAATTACTGATCCGCGCATTTATCCGGTTTTATCAGACACATCCGGAATATGAACTGGATATTTACGGCGACGGGAAACTACGCGATGACTTACAGAAGATTATCGATGAACACGGAATGTTTTCACAGATCCATCTCATTCCAAACACGCAGAATATTCATAAAGAAATACAGGACGCAGAGTTTTATATATTATGTTCCAATTATGAAGGCTTGCCGAATTCCCTGCTGGAAGCCATGATGATGGGTATTCCCTGTATTTCCACATTATATCCGGGTGTACAGGAAATCCTGGAACACAAGAAATCCGCATATCTGGTTCCTGTCTGTGATATACAGGCACTATCTGAGGCAATGGCAGAGATGGCGGATCAGGAAGACCTACGCAGAAAGATCGCGGAGAATAGCAGACAAACTGCAATGAACTATCTGCCGGAGATCGTTATGCCTCTTTGGGAAAAAGTGTTGATGGGCGGGGTTGATGACCATGCATAAGAATACCTGGATAATCGGTGCCATGGGGAATGCGCATGGTACGTTGGTCAAAGATAAACGCAGATATCAGCTTTTTCAGGTTAAACGAACGGTGAAAGAACTGAGTGAGTTTGAATTGATATCCGATAAGGGAAAATTAGCGGACTCCCAGGACAGTTTTGTTGGTTGTTATCAAAAGATTGATCCTGCCTGCGAAAACTTTGTGCTCTCTGCTGCATTGACTGTTACTAATAAGAAATTCATAGATCATCAGACAGGGTTTGGATTGATGGTTATGGATACCAATCATTCCATCCCGGATATACGGCATAGAAACCATCTGTTAAACGGGTGTTTCCGTACGTTGGATGGCAGAAATCAGGGCTTTGGTGTACGCGCAGTATCCGGCTATTCAAGAATAAGTGTGTCTGATCAAGAGAATGCACGTATTCTTGACCCTTCGCGAATCTATGGATTCATGGAAGATCAGACCTTGAATTCGGTCGTGGATGATGTGTACCTTCGTATGGAGAAAACAGATGAAGGGTTCATCTGTACCTGCATGTATAATCAGAAAGAAGAAACGATATTTATCCCCGGTACAGACTTTCTGACCAGACAGAGTCCGTATATGTACGTCGGAATTGTGGCCGGTGGAAAGATTCATTTAGCGGTTAAAGATCTGTTTTTTCAGAGTACACCCGGGAAGATCAGCCATACACCGGAAAACACATTCCATTCCAACATCCCGGATTATCCGTTCTTAAGAGATAAGATAGTACTCACGGAGGATCCTGTATATCGGTTTGTTAATTCGGTGATTCATGTTTCACCTGCAGGGAAAAGCAGCGGAAAGGGTACACCGGAAGATCCCAAAGATATAAGTACTGCCGTAGAGAATGCCGGACCTGGCTGCCGGATTATTCTTACGGATGGAGTTTATAATCTTTCAAAACCACTGGTAGTGAATAAGTATAACAGCGGAACGGAAGAATCACCGGTAATCGTTGAGGCTGAACATCCCCGGAAAGTGATCCTGAACGGAAAGAACATCCCCGGGGGATTACCGCTGATGATCCTTCGAAATGATCATTGGATACTGAAGGGGCTCAGATTTACCAATGCGCCGGGCAGTGGTCTTCTTATCTGCGGTAACTATAACAAGATCCTGAATTGCGAGGCTTCTTACAACGGTGATACGGGCATTCTGATCTGTGCGTATCCTGGTGACGGCAAAGAAGATTATCCTTCATATAACACGGTAGAAGATTGTGATTCTTGTCATAATTGTGATGATGTGGCAGAGAATGCGGATGGTTTCGGCTGTAAGTTAAGAGCTGGAGAGGGCAATGTATTCCGGCACTGTACAGCGTATCAGAACGCGGATGACGGATTTGATCTATACACAAAGAGTGTATTTGGCTCGATCGGAAAAGTACGGATCGAGGAGTGTATCGCCTACAACAACGGGATGAATACGCTGGAGAAAGATCGTTCTCTGACTACCCGCGGCACCGGGTTTAAGCTCGGCGGAGAAAGACTTCCTGTCCCGCATGAAGTTATCCGGTGTATTGCGTTTTACAATCACCGGGCAGGGATTGCGGCGAACAGTAATCCCCTTTGTCAGATTAAAGGATGTATCAGTTTCTGTAATGGCTCCCGGTATCTTCCGAGAAATTATTCTGTTTTTTTACCGCAGATACAATATCTTTTGTTAGATCAATGGATTACGGACAGAGTACAGTCCAGGAAGTATCAACAGTTAGTGAGTGGTATTACAAGAGATGAGGAAGGCCACTTATCTGTGGATTTCTGAATCAGAGGTATAGATATGCGTTGGTGGCAGAAAACGGTAGTCTACGAATGTTATCCCAGAAGTTTTCTGGACACAAGAGGACAGGGAACAGGAACAATTGAGGGAATCCGGCAGAAACTGGACTATCTTTCTTCGTTGGGTACAGGCGCAATCTGGATCACTCCCGTGTATGTGTCACCCATGGTGGATAATGGCTATGATATTGCGGATTACTGCGCCATAGATCCGTTGTTCGGGACCATGGAGGATATGGACAAACTGATCTCTGATGCCCGGGACAGGGGTATACGGATCGTCATGGATCTGGTATTCAATCATACTTCGGATCAACATCCCTGGTTCCTGGAATCACGGAAGAACAGAGAGAATCCCAGAAGTAACTGGTATATCTGGCGTGACGCGAAGGTAGACGGAAGCGCACCGACAAACTGGCGGGGAATCTTCGGCGGCTCCGCATGGACCTGGTGTGAGGAACGCGGGCAGTACTACCTGCATACATTCGCGAAGGAACAGCCCGATCTGAATTGGGAAGAACCGGAAGTACGCAAAGCTTTATACCAGTGCGCGAAATTCTGGGTTGATAAGGGAATCGGCGGTTTCCGTATCGATGCCATAACCTACATCAAGAAGCCGGAAGTATTCCTTGATGGAACGCCGGATGCGGAAGACGGACTGGTATCGGTACACAACATGACAGCCAATACTCCGGGTATTCTGGATTTCCTGCATGAATTCCGGGAACACACGGTTATGGGAACAGATCTGTTTACCGTGGGAGAAGCCAACGGGGTATCAGCGGAAGAACTGCCGGAGTGGGTTGGTGAAGACGGTGGATTTGACATGTTGTTTGAATTCAGTCATGTGAATCTGGAGTTTAAGAAGAATGAGATCTGGACCAGACCGGATCCCTGGACAATCACGGAACTGAAAGAAGCTCTGCGTAATTCACAGAATCACACCAGAGATGCTTGGTATCCGGTCTTCTTTGAGAATCACGACAAGCCCCGCTGTGTAGATCATTTCTTCTCGGATAAGGCAAACCGTACGGCAGCCGCGAAAGCTATCGGTACGATTCTGTACACCATGCGCGGAACCCCGTTTCTGTATCAGGGACAGGAGCTGGGAATGAATCGTGTGCACTGGGATAACATTGAGATGTACAACGATATCTCTTCTCTGGGGCAGTATGAACTGGCACTAAAAGAAGGGAAAAATAAGGAAGAAGCACTTGCGGCGGTACACCGGTTTTCCCGGGACAATGCCAGAGTACCAATGCCCTGGAACAGTGAAAAGAACGCCGGGTTTACCGAAGGTGTACCCTGGCTGAAAACGCATGAAGACGCAGAACAATTATGTGTGCAGCAACAACTTAACGATCCGGATTCCGTCTTATCCTGGTATCGTACGCTTGCGGAACTGCGCAGATCGCATACTTCCCTGGCTGAAAGCAGCTATGAGGAGGTTCTTGCGGAAGACGAAGACATTCTCGGCTATCTCCGGGAGATCGGTGAAGAACAGATTCTTGTGCTTGTGAACCTTTCAGAGAAAGAAAAAACATATAAATTTGATGAACCCGGATACACGATCCTGCTGGAATCCTGTAAGAAACATAGTCCCGGAATACTACATCCTTTAGAAGCAGTAGTGTTATGCCTGAAAATGCGATAATAAGAAGCAATAACTTAATTATAACGAGGGTACACACAGAAACTGCGTATCCTCGTTTGTTCATGTCCGGAAACGTGAGAGAAAGTGTTGGATCTACCGGTGTCTACATCAGGTCAGACAATATTTGTCGGAAAAAAGATTTGAAAATTAAAAAATAGAGCACTATACTGAACTCAGAAAAGTAAATGTGGCTGATTCTGAGCAGAAAGAATAGAGTATACGAAGAAAGCCGAATGGGAAAGGAAGGAAAGTATGCTGCCGTTCGCTGTCGAAGATGCGAATGTTTCTGCTGTAATCGCTGCATATCGTTCCGGGACATTAACGTGCCGGGAGTTAACAGAAGTGTACTTACAGCGGATCAAGGAACATGATCCGTTTTTACATTCAGTGATCTGTATTCATCCGGATGTATTGCAGGAAGCAGATCGCAAGGATCGGTATCTGAAAGAGACCGGGAAACTCATCGGTCCTCTTCATGGTATTCCGGTCATGATTAAAGACAATATCGGAACTGCGGATATGCCTACGACTGCCGGTTCGCTTGCATTACAGGACTTTGTGCCGGAAAACGATGCGTTTATCGTGAAAAAACTACGAGATGCCGGAGCGCTGATCCTGGGAAAAACCAATATGCATGAATTTGCCATCTGGGGAGAAACAATCTCCTCCATTCTCGGCCAGACCATGAATCCCTATGACTATACACGTACGCCGGGAGGTTCTTCCGGAGGAAGCGGTGCTGCTGTGGCAGCCTCGTTCTGCCTGGGGGCTTTAGGAACGGATACGGTGAATTCCGTGCGCTCTCCTGCGGCGTCCTGCAGTCTTGTGGGTATTCGTCCGACCCTGGGTGTTGTAAGCCGTTCAGGAATCATTCCGTATTCTTTGTCTCAGGATACAGCAGGACCGATTGCCGGTTGTGTGGAAGATGCGGCGCTGATTCTTGGCGTGATTGCCGGTTATGATGCAGAAGACAACGCATCCGTGAGAGATGAAGTCTATCATCGTGAAGATTTGTTCCGGAAGAGAACACCTGATGGACTGCAGGGGAAACGTATTGGTATTCTGGAGAGTTTTTTTGGTAAAGAAGAGAAGAACAGACAAGTCAATGAAATCGTGAGAAAGGCAGTCAGTAAGCTGGAAGAAGCAGGAGCTGAATTGATCTCTTTGAGTGAAGAAATCAACTCTACGGAACTGGCCAGGAATGCCAGTATTCATCTTGAAGAATTCCGTGAGGATCTGGATGCCTACCTGGCTAAGTATGGAAAAACCGCGAAATATCATTCTCTGCTGGAGATTTATGAAAGCGGATTAACGCATCCGGGAGTCCGGGAGAGTATCTACAGAGCGTTATTTTTGACCAGGTATTGTGATCAATACGGGAGGAAGCTCCACCGTCAGGGGCATACACGCGGTAAACTCCTTAGTCTGATGGATAAGTACAAATTGGACGTGATCGTATTCCCGCACCAGCAGCAGCTTGCCTGTGAGATCGGCATGTCCCAGAAACAACGTAACGGTGTCCTTGCGGCAGTGACCGGATTTCCGTCCATTACCGTGCCTGCGGGCTATGCGGAGAGTGAACATGCGCCTGTCGGTGTTCCTGTAGGACTGGAGATGCTGGGTCGTCCGTATAGTGAGAATCTGCTTGTGGACTGCGCGTATGCCTATGAACAGATCAATCTCGTAAGGCAGCCGCCGGTGCTGAAATAGTACAGATCACAGGTTATTGTCACAAATTTCGAAAAAGGTATTGCAAAGAATAGTTCAAGTGTGCTACAAGTAAATTAGTAAGTCCCAAATGTATGAATGTATGATGAATGGGATGGTATTGAGTATATAAGAGTTCAGTATGGAGTATGGAGAATTAAGTGTTTATCTTGGTTCTCTTTTTGCTATATGGGCTCAAAAAATAACAATTATAACAGTTAAGGAGAGGGTACTATGTCAAAATTATTAGCGTATGATCCGGAAAACCAGTCAGAAGCCGTAATGAGATGGAACATCCTTAGTGCGATGATCCTGATTCTCTTCGGGTTATTCTGCCAGGGGGATCCGGTCGGTGCTTTGAACGGTGTGAAAACGATTCTGGTTTCCGATGGTTCACTGATCACCGACTACTTTGTAACCGGCGGTCTGGGCGGTGCATTCGTGAATGCCGGACTGGCGATGTTACTGTCGATTGCCGTATTCAAGTTCAGCGGCGCAGGATTCGGAGGCGGAAGCTTCGGTGTCTGCTATATCGTTGCGGGATTCGCGCTGTTTGGCAAGAACGTGCTGAATATGCTGCCGATCATCTTCGGTGCATGGCTGTATGCCAAAGTCGCAAAAGAGCCGTTCTCCAAATATGCCATGGGTGCTAACCTGACGACCTGCGCAGGACCAATCGTACAGTATGTGATGTTACATGGCTTGTCCTCCAGCGCTGCCGTGAATACAGTCATCGGTCTTCTGATGGCAGTACTGATCGGCTTTGTGGTACAGCCTACAGCAGCGTACTGTTCCAAGTTACATGAAGGATTCTGCTTGTATAACATCGGTCTTACCACCGGTTTTGTAACAATTATCCTGACTGCATTCATGAAGGGTCTGGGATATGAATTCACCTTCATCAGTGATTCCTGGTGCAAGGACTATAAAGGACTCCTGACAATCTTCTTTATCGCTTTCTACGCTCTGCATTTCTTTGCGGGAATGATCATGAACGGCGGTGTGAAGGGTTTAGGTAATATGATGAAACATACCGGACAGTTACCGTGTGACTATGTCGCCCTGGAAGGTCTTCCCAAGACATTGATGAACATGGGTATCCTTGGTCTGGAGATTCTGGCAATCATCCTGGCAATCAACGGAGATCTCTCCGGTCCGATCTGTGCTGGTGTACTTACTGTCGGAGGATTCGGCGGACTTGGTAAGAACTACTACAACGTCCTCTGGGGCTGGCTGGGTATCTTCCTGCTATCCTTTGTCTCCGTATGGCATCTGAATGATGCGGCAGTACAGTTAGCATTCTGCTTCGTTACCTGCGTATGCGGTATTGCCGGAAAATATGGTCCCATCTACGGTATCGTGGCAGGTATGCTGCATGTCATGGTCGTCCGTCAGACCGGTTCCTTCTTCGCCTGGATCAACCTGTATAACAATGGATTTGCGGCAGGCTTGTTCTGTATCGCGTACATTCCGGTGATCCACGCAATTCAAAAAGCATTAGGAAAAGAATAATACCCGGGAAATAGTATCCCAGTCATAGAAGTATAGAGAATGGAGAATAAATATGAGTTTGGACGAAGTAATTTTTCCGGCATCTTCTGAAGTTGATCCTCTTCGGGCAGCCGTATTCCTGGCAATGTCATCTTCATTGGAAGAGGAACATAAGATCATCGAGATATTGAGATCCAGAGGATGTCTCTGTGTGGCAACCATGGTAACAGGCAGTGATGCCAAGGCATTGCGGGAAGTAAACAACAATGTCCTAGGCGCATGTCTGAATGCCGGGGTGATCGAACGTAAACATGAACATGCACACCCGTTGACACACGCTGTAAATGAAGCCGTTTTAGGAACTCGTTTGGATTCTTCTACCAGTCAGAACTGCCGCCTGAAAGTAGGCGTTGTACGTATAGGAAGCAAGATCGCTGTGGCGATGTTCGGAAATCTGGGATTTCACGAAATGACATCACACACAACGATCGGGGCAGGTTATCAGATCTTAGGCGAGTAACCTGAAATAATTAAGCCAACAAACATGATAAGAAAAGGAGATCAAAACAATGGCTAAAGAAAAAGAAACTCAAGTAACACCCGTAACCAAAGTCTACAAGATGAAAGAAGTACCGTTTGTCGGTGACACACTCCCTAAGTTCAGAGCTGCGGCTGTTCAGACTGCGCCGGTATTCCTGAACCGTGAAGCGACAATTGACAAAGTCGGTGTAAAAGTAAAGGAAGCCAAAGCTAACGGAGCTGACATCGTTGTCTTCTCTGAGTCCTTTGTTCCGACGTTCCCGTACTGGTGCTTATTCCTGCCGCCGGTTGACATGGGACCGTTCAACCAGAGACTGTATGAAAACGCAATTGCCGTACCGTCTGCACCGTTCTACCGCCTGGCAAACATCGCCCGTGAAAACAAAGTGTATCTCTGCATCGGTATCACAGAGAAAGACAACACAACCATGGGTACAATGTGGAACTCTTCCCTGTTGTTTGACCGTGAAGGTAACCTGATCGGACATCATCGTAAGATTATGCCTACATGGGGTGAAAAACTTGTCTGGGCTGCCGGTGATGGTTCATCCTTAACTGTACATGATACAGAACTTGGTAAGATCGGTGTGAATATCTGTGGTGAAAACGGTAACCAGCTCGGTCTGTATTCCATGGGCGCACAGGGCGAACAAGTACATATCGCTCTCTATCCTGCAACATGGCCGACAAACCGTAAGAATGGTACATACTATGACTGCTTAAGAGTACGTACATGTTCACATTCCTTCGCTTCCAAGGTATTCAGCATCTGCTGCTCCGCATGCCTCGATGAAGACGCAATCCAGCAGCTCTCCTGCGGTGATGAAGAGACAGCAAACTGGCTCAGAAACAACTCTTATGCGACAACCATGATCACAGACTGCTATGGTCATGAGATTTCTGAAACCTTCAAGGATAATGCGGAAGGTATCGCTTATGCGGATATCGACGTATCCAAGGAAATCAACGCGAAGTGGATCCATGATTACTATGGCGCATATCAGAGATTTGATATCTTCCAGCTGCAGCTGAATAAGGCTAAACAGGCTCCGATCCATATCGTGAATGAAGGCGCGGAAGAATACATCCCTTACGAAGACATCGATTTTGAATAATCTATAGATTCGGATCATGGCCGGAGGTTATATCCTCCGGCTTTTTCATCAGGGTTATATAGAAAGGATAGAAGTATGGAATTTACAACAACTCCGAAGATCATTACAGGCAAGGGATGCCTGAAAGAATTAGGAAAATACGTACCGGACACGTTGACCAGGATGCTGGTGGTCAGCGGAAAGAGTGCAGTAAGAAACGGATCTGTGGATACGATCCGGGAAGTATTAAAGGAAAAGGGGATAGAAACGATATCCTACAGCGGAATTACCGGAGAGCCTACACTGGAAATGGTGGAAAACGGTCTGAAGGTATATAAGGAAGAACAGTGTGATGGTCTGATCGGTATCGGGGGCGGTTCACCGATGGATGCGATGAAGGCAATTGCCATGCGCAGTGTATATACCGAGGAATTATCGTACTGGATGGGGAAACCGATCGACCGTGAATTACCGTTCATGGTATGTATACCCACCACGGCAGGTACAGGTTCGGAAGTAACAAAAGTAACGATTATCACAGATACCGTGAATGATGTTAAGATGTTGTTGAGCGGACCATCATTACTGCCGGATGTGGCGATCGCAGATCCGGAACTGACATACAATTTACCGATGAAGGCTACCATTGCGTCCGGACTGGATGCACTGACGCATGCGACTGAGGCGTATACTTCCCGTAAAGCACAGCCGGTCACCGATGTCTTATGTCTTGCGGCAATCAAGAAGATCTTTGTGAATCTGCCGAAGATCGTACGTGGTGAAGGCGGAGAGGAAGAACGTGCAGAGATGTTATATGCGGCAATGATCGCCGGCATGGGATTTGCGAATTCTTCTGTCACCCTGATTCACGGAATGAGCCGTCCGATCGGCGCGTTATTCCACGTGGAGCACGGAATATCCAATGCGATGTTGTTGAAGGTTGGTCTGGGATATGCCAGAGACGGTGCGGTATCCAGGTTTGCGGATATGGCCAGGGAGATTGGTGCTGCCGGTACACAGGATGACGATGAAACTGCGGCAGATGCTTATCTGAAAGCTGTCGGTGATCTGTGTGATCTCTGCGGTGTAACGACCCTGGAAGAGTATGGTCTGGATCGTGAACAATTCTTTGCGTTGATTCCGAAGATGGCGAAAGACGCAGTAATCAGCGGTTCTCCTGCCAATACACGCAGGGAGACAAATGAAGAGATCCTGGAGGATTTATATCGTAAACTCTGGGAATAATCAGGAGGGAATATGAAAAAAGTAGTTTGTGTCATGGAAGAAGAATATGAGCTCAATGACCAGCAAAAAGAACAGATTCGTTATCTCTGCAGTTTATACGACTATTCCACAGTGTTCTGTGTCAAGGAAGACGCATTTTCCCAGGTGGAAGATGCGGAGATCATCTACGGCTATGACGCAAAACTGCTGGAATACGCGAAAGAGCTCAAGTGGTTCGCGTCTACCTGGGCAGGTGTCAATTCTTATCTGAAGAGTGAATACCTGAGGGAAGATACGATCCTGACCAATGCCGGCGGATGTTTCGGAGTAACCATTTCCGAACATATGATCGCTGTACTGATCATGATGATGCGCAGAATACCGGAGTATGAAAAGATCGTGGAGAACGGGGAATGGCGGAACGACTTCCTGATTGATACGATCTACGGTAAGACAGCGCTGGTATTAGGCACAGGAGATATCGGCACGAGGTTTGCGGAGAGATTGAAGGCATTCAAGCCGGTCAGAATCATCGGTGTCAACCGCAGCGGTGAAAAGAAGAGTGATATCTATGATGAAGTGTATCCTGTAACAGAACTGGATACGTATCTGCCGGAAGCGGATATCGTTGCCATGTCTTTGCCGGAAACGCTGGAGACGCAGAATGTGTTGTCGGCGGAACGGATCGCCTTGATGAAGGAAGGCGCATATCTGGTCAATGTCGGCAGAGGAACATCGATTGATGAGGATGCGCTGGCACAGGCATTGAACGAACATAAACTGAAAGGGGCCGCCCTGGATGTCTTCCGGGTAGAACCGTTACCGTTGGATGCGCCGATCCGGAATGCGGAGAATGTGCTGATCACACCGCACTGCGCAGGTCAGATGGGTGCGGAAGTTACCAGAGACCTACATGTGAAGATGTTCCTGGAGAATCTGAAGAGATACTTCAACGGGAATGATTTACTGAATGTCATTGACAGGGAAAGAGGGTACTAAAAGCCAAAGGCTGTTTATAACAGCCTTTTTTATATATTCGTACAGAAGTGCAGGGATACAAGCTATAATTATTTCAGGAAAAGAGGCGCACATATGAAAAAAGCAGTAACGATGCAGGATATCTCCTGTGTAGGCAAATGTTCACTGACCGTAGCACTGCCTGTGATGTCAGCGATGGGGATTGAGACAGCAGTGATACCTACAGCTGTATTATCTACACATACGATGTTCAAGGGAGTTACCTTCCATGACCTGACTGCAGAGATCATACCGATCATGGAACACTGGAAACGGGAAGGGTTTCACTTTGACGCGGTATATACCGGTTATCTTGGATCGTTTGAGCAGCTGGACTGCGCAGAGAAATTATTCCGGGACTTCGGGCAGGATTGTGTGAAGATCGTGGACCCCTGTATGGCAGATAACGGTAAACTCTACACCGGATTTACCATGGAGTTTGCGCAGGCAATGACCAGACTCTGCGGAAAGGCAGATATCATTTGTCCGAATATGACGGAAGCTTCTTTCCTGCTGGATACTCCGTACAAAGAGAAATATAACGAAGGGTATGTCAGGGATATATTGAAGAAATTAACTGCGCTGGGTTGCCGGAAAGCTGTGCTGACCGGGGTTTCTTTTGAGGAAGGAAAGGTCGGGGCATATGCCTACGACAGGGAGAATGACACATACTTCTACTATTCTACGGCCGAGGAGAAGGAACACTTCCACGGTACCGGAGATATCTGGGCGAGTACATTGTGCGGAGCTTTGGTCAACGGAAAGAGTTTTGAGGAAGCCTGCGAAATTGCCTGTGATTATGTCAGGGAGTGTATCCATGTGACGATACAGGAAGAGGGTCACAACCTCTACGGAGTAAACTTTGAACAGGCTATACCATACCTGTTAAAGAGAATGGAACAGTAAGAAAAGAACCTGCAGAGATGCAGGTTTTTCAATATTAAAGATTCAGTCAATGACCGGATTTAAGAAATGGAGAAACTG
>JAFRMA010000097.1 GCA_017430925.1 Solobacterium sp.
CACCTGAGGCTACTGCTGAAGCTACTGCTGAAGCTACCACAGCCCCGGAAACTCCGGAAGTTGCTGTAATGTCTTATGCTGAATATGATGCGGCAGCAGTCGACACCGAAGTCGTTGTTGAAGCTTATGTACAAGGAAAACAGTCCTGGTGGGACAACAAAGCTACTGTTTATCTTCAGGATGAAGATGGTGCTTACTTCCTCTATGAACTGGCCTGCACAGAAGAAGACTATGCGAAGCTGACCGAAGGACAGAAGATCCGTGTTCACGGATTCAAGTCTGAATGGGACGGAGAAGTTGAAATCGTTGACGGTACATTTGAGATCGTTGACGGCAACTGGGTCGCAGAACCTGTAGACGCTACAGAACTCTGGGGCACTGTAGACATGATTTCCCGTATGAACCAGAAAGTTGTCTTCAAGGGCGTAACGGTTGAAGAGTATGTCACAAAAGATGGTGAACATACCGGTGCGGCATTCGCATACAAGAATGCGGAAGAAAAGACCGATGACCTGTACTACCAGGTAACTCTGGGAGATACCACATACGATTTCTGTGTAGAGTATTATCTCTGCAATCAGGATACCGATGTCTATAAAGCTGTTGAAGCTTTACAGCCCGGAGATGTTGTGGATGTAGAAGGATTCCTCTACTGGTATCAGGGACCGAACCTCCACACAACAAAGGTTACACCTGCAAAATAAGTAACTGACGTAAAACTTCTGTTCGTTGATCGGGCAGAAGTTTTATTCATGCCGGAATGAGGGGGATGAGAAATGAAGACAATACATGTTGTAGCTGCGATCATTGTCCGCGGTGATCAGGTCTTTGCGACCCAGCGGGGTTACGGAGACTGGAAGGATTACTGGGAATTCCCCGGTGGTAAGATCGAAGCCGGAGAGACACCGGAAGAAGCACTGCGGCGGGAGATTCGTGAGGAACTGGATACAGAGATCACTGTCGGAAAGAAACTGACAACTGTAGAATACGATTATCCGGAGTTTCATCTGACGATGGAGTGTTATCTGGCAGAAGTGAAGGAAGGGAGTCTTGTGCTTAAGGAACATGAGGCTGCCAGGTGGTTAAAGAATGATGAACTGGATAGTGTTCAGTGGCTGCCGGCAGACCGGACAATCATCGGACAACTGAAGAATGTAAGGAGAGATCGTATGACATTTACGGATATGAAATGGATCAGAGAACCGGAACACTACCGGATCGAACCGGACCGGGTAGAGATCACCACTATGCCGCATACAGATCTGTGGCAGCGTACATACTACCATTTCCGCAATGACAACGCGCCTGTACTTCAAATGGATACGGAAGAGAAGTATTTCTCTTTCACGGTGAAGACAGATTTTACGGAAAGTCATCATCGTTTTGACCAGTGCGGTATTGTCATGTACCTGGATAGTGAAAACTGGCTGAAGGGCTCCGTGGAATATGAGAATGAATCGTTCCAGCATCTGGGTTCTGTAGTCACGAATCACGGATATTCCGACTGGGCAACGACCGCAATTCCTGCGGATGTAAAGATAATGTGGTACCGTTTCAGCCGAAGGGAAGATGATTACTGCATTGAGTGTTCACAGGATGGTGAGAATTTCACCCAGATGCGTGTCTGCCACGTGTGGGAAGGTTCCGGAAAGATCAGCTTTGGTATCTATGCCTGCAGTCCGGAAGATTCTCAATTCAAGGCTGTATTCACGGAGATGAAGATCACGGAATGCATGTGGAAAGCCCATGACGGCCAGCAGCCGGACTAGTATCTGGTAAAGAGGTAAGTATATGCTGGTATCCGAACTGACAAAAGAAATGCTTACTGACGATATCATCGACAGGGTTTTATTTACGCTGGAAGATACCGGTGAAAAGGTGGATTGTATTATCGTACTGGGCAGTAAAAAAGCATCTTTGTACAGAGTGCCTGTTGCCGTAAAGGCATACCGGGATCACTGTGCAGAAAAGATCATCATGTGCGGAGGAAAAGTCCGGGATTTTCCGGAAGGTCCAATGAGTGAAGCACAGAATATGCGTAACTGCGCAGAAAGTCTTGGGGTAAAGAGTGAAGATATTCTCACGGATGAGTACTCCATGAATACCGTGGAGAATATCCTGCAGGCACTGGTATTATTACAGCGTAATTTCGGACTGAACCAGGTTCATCAAGTACTTCTGGTTACCGTTTCGTATCACATGAGAAGAAGTCTCTGTATCGCGGAATACCTGTTTCCGGCACATATTCGGGTGATTCCCTGTCCGGCAGAAGATATCCATACCAGGAAAGATAACTGGATGAATAATCCCGAAGGAAGAGATAGAGCATATACCGAGATGGATAAAATCATCCTGTCGGTAAAGAATGGACTGTTTCCGGATTTTGAACTATAATACCAGTTCATCACAAATCACAGATTGTACAAAAAACCGGAGTGTGTGTATATCACAAAGCTCCGGTTTTACATTTTTGATAATACCGCGATAGTCTCAATATGCTGCGTGGACGGGAACAAATCGTAGGGGAGAATCGTCAGGATGTGATACTTCCGCTTCAGCTGATTCAAGTTCTTAGCCAGAGTGGCAGGATTGCAGGAAATATAGACGATCCGCTGAGGCATCTTGTCCAGAATTGCCTTCATCATTTCATCTGACAAGCCGGAACGGGGAGGATCCACCAACAGACAGCCGACATCTTCCTTGATTCCAGTCAGGCCTTTTGCGGCATCCTCACAAATAAACTGTGTTTTCTCCTGTATACCGTTTTGTACAGCGTTGTGCCGGGCATATTCCACCGCGGCCGAAACATTTTCTATACCGATGATTCTCTTCGCTTTTGCGGCTGCCATCAGGGACATCGCCCCGACACCACAATACGCTTCCACAAGCAGATCACAGGGATCGATCTTACTGACCGCCATGGTATATAAACGCTCTGCCTGTTCGATATTCAGCTGGAAGAAAGCATCCGGGGGAAGATTCAGCGTGATACCGCAGATCTCTATGGTCATAGCCGGAGCACCGTACAGTAAGCGCGGAACCGAACCAATCGCTGAGCGGGTATTTTTCTGCTGGTTGATACTCTGGAAGATACCGGAAATTCCGGGAAGGGAAGATAACTCCTGAATCAGAACTTCAGGAATCGTTTCCTTGCCTGTCACCAGCGTACACTGAGTCTGTCCCTGAATCGTACGGATAACCAGGAAACGCAGTCCACGGCGTGATTTAGACGTGTATACGGGATACTTGTGATGATTCAGAATCTCCAGGATCTGCCGGCGTTTTTCTTCCAGTTCCGGGGTGTGGATCGGACAATGATCTACCGGGATAAAACGATTGGAATTACGCGCGTACATGCCTGTACAAAGCTTTCCGTTTACCTCTGCGACCGGAAGCTTGCAGGCGCTGCGGTAACCGTAACTGCGTGTATCTCCGTGCATCTTGCGGACATGCAGGGACTTGATCCCGGCGTACCTGTACAGGGTTTCCCGGAGGATCCCCAGCTTGTTTTCTTCCTGCGCCGATCGTTCGAGACACAGTAAAGGACAGCTCCCGCATTCCTGCTGGTGCGGACATACGGAGTTTATACGATGTTCACTCGATAGAATGCGCCGGATCAGTTTAGCGCGTGCGTAGGAAGGATTTTGCTCAGTGATTTCTATCTCCGCGGTTTCTCCGGGATAGACATCATCACAAAATACCGGTTTTTTCTGCAGAAAACCGATTCCTTCACCGTTGATTCCCATTTTCTTGAATTCCAGTTTCATGATCACCTCAGGAAAGCCAGATACGGATCTTCCGTGAAATTATCCAGACTGTAGATGAAATAGATATCCGTATCCGGTTCGATCAGTTCCGATACAGGATCCCGGTAATACCGCAGGTCAATCATCTCGATCTGTTCGTATTCATAAGCGAGATAGGGGACAAGGATATGCGCGTAGGAGTCCTTGATGATCACAGCTTTTTTGTGATTCTTCAGATCTGTCTGAATCTTGACGTAAGGGTGGTTACCATCCAGATAGTACATGTACTGGTCTTTCTCATCCAAACGCTGATCACTGTAGAGAGAATCAGACTCATGATCATCAAACTGTACGGATACGTGGATCTCGGGGTCGTGGTGATAGCGGTAGACAGGATCGCCCGCATGCCAGAAATACCCGGAACGGGAGTACAGTGTACCTTTGAAATGATTACTGACCTGTTCATAGGTGAACTGTTCCGGTTCTTTGTTCAGTACTGTGTGACAGATCTCCCGATAGGCGAGATACGCGCCTTTTTCGTTCCAGTGATGATCGGTACGGAAATACAGGTCATCCTGCGCATCCATCACCGGTGTAAGGTCAATAAACTTCTGTGTACCTGCCTGGGCTTGTAACTCATGAATCAGGGATGCCTGATCCAGATTCCAGGAACCTGCCGGAAGAAGCTGTTTCTCCATATCGGCTGCTGTGGGAACGATCAGGATCGTACCTGGATGATCCAGAGAATCACAGAATTCCAGGATCGATGTCATATTCTGATTCAGGATTTTCTTGTTATAGGTCTGGAATCTGCGGACAAGATGTTCCTTCGCGAGATAAACATCGTTATTCCTGGTCGTACCGGTAGACAATACAGACAAAGCTTTTAACTCGATCCAGAGATCTCTGCCGATAAAGTGATCGCTGAACCATGATTCAAACTGATCGTCAAAATCCCCTCCGAAGACGTTGGAAGGTGACAGGGAAGGAAACTCCGCAAGATACCGGTTCTCGTTCTCTGAATAGGTCTTCTTCGGCCAGAAACAGTTAAAAACCGTAAGCAGCGCAAGATAACTTACAAAGATCAGAATCACGAGTTTTTGTATACGTTTTGTTTTCATATCAGAACCGGAAATATAAGAAAGGATTGTATGATGCGTCCACGATAAATGCTGTGCAGACCAGCAGGCAGAGTGCCGCCAGCACCGGCGCTGTCCATGCCAGTTTCTTGTTCTGCAGGATATTCAGCCTATTCTTGAACAACGGTGTGGAAGCGACTGCGCACAACACAAATAACAAGAGATAATTACGCAGATAATCCAGGGTCAGCCCGTTGAATACCGGCGCATTTCCGAACATCACACCAAGATAACGAAGACCGGCGGAGAAATCGGTAAACGCGAAGAACACCCACGCAATCAGAACAATGAACATCGTATAGAAATGTGTGACCCAGACAGGACATTTCTTCAGCACATTCAGCAGGAATAACTTTTCCAGAATCAGGATCACACCATAGAAAACACCCCAGAAGATGAAATTCCAGGAAGCTCCGTGCCAGAGACCCGTCAACATCCATACGATCAGAATATTCATAATCTGCCGTTTCAGACCTTTGCGGTTCCCTCCAAGAGGAATATAGACATAATCACGGAACCAGAAGGACAAAGACATATGCCAGCGTCTCCAGAATTCGGTTACGGAACGGGAGATATACGGATACTGGAAGTTCTCCAGGAAGTCAAAGCCAAGCATTTTTCCCAAGCCGATCGCCATGTCGGAATAACCGCTGAAGTCAAAATAGATCTGGAAGGCAAACGCCAGGATACCGAGCCAGGCCAGTACGACAGACTGACTGCCCTGCGGTAATGCGGAGATTTCGTCGTGTATCAGCCCGATCTGATTGGCCAGCAGTACTTTCTTTGCGAGACCGCACAGGAAACGCATCACACCATGATAGAAAGAATCCCGGGTGATCTTACGTTCATTGAGTTGTTTCGCGATATCGGTATAGCGTACGATGGGACCGGCAATCAGTTGCGGAAACATCGTTACATAGGCACCGAAACTGACGATACTCTTCTGCGGATCTGTCTCACGGCGATAAAGATCGATCGGATAAGACATGGTCTGGAAGGTATAGAAACTGATACCGATCGGCAAGGCCAGCCGCAGCGGACGTATCCCGCGCAGTCCAAGATGATTCAGATTGACCGCAAGAAAATCCCAGTACTTGAAGAAGCCAAGTAACAACAGGTTAAAGATGATACACAAGGTAAGATACCGGCGGGATTTAGCTCTGTCGGTATCCCGGTAGCGGCTGATAAAGTTGCCGAAGATCCAGTTGATGATAATGGAGATCACCATGATCACCACGTATACCGGTTCACCCCAGCCGTAAAAGAACAAACTGACGATCAGTAATACAAGATTCCGTAAAGCAACCGGAACCAGAAAATAGACCAGTAACACTACCGGCAGATACGCAAACAGGAACGTCAGACTGCTGAATACCATAACTCAATTATTATACAAGAATCTTCTCGGTTCGTGTGTAATTTCATGGTAATATTACAGGGATGAAAACGAAAAGAAATTTTACGCGTGCAGAAGTCACCAGAAAACAGGAAAAACGGATCCGTGAAGGTCATCCGTGGATCTACGAAGATGAGATCACAGTCATGGATACACCGGATGAAAACGGATGTCTGATCGATGTTTTCAGCAGTAAAGGGACATATCTCGGCACAGGGATGTATAGTGAACACTCCAAGATACGTATCCGGCTGTTAGGCAACAATGCCAACGAGCAGTATAACGATGCGTTTTTTCTGCGCCGGCTGAAGTATGCCCTGGAATACCGTATGGATGTGATGGGAGAGGACTTTGCGAACTGCCGTCTGATCCATGGGGAAGCGGATGGTCTGCCGGGTGTAACGGTTGATAAGTACGGTCCTGTACTTGTCAGTGAGATCTCGACTTACGGTATGGATATACGCAAGGACCTGCTGTACCGCGGAATGAAAGAACTGCTTGCGGAGAAAGGATATGAGGTAAGCGGCATCTACGAACGCAGTGACAGTGAATTACGTACAAAAGAAGGTCTGGCAAAAGTCACCGGCTGGGTAACGGAGTATACAGAGAAGGAAATCCCGGTTCTGGAGATCAATGAGAACAGGATCCTCTATGACGTAGATATTATCAACGGACAAAAGACCGGATTCTTCCTGGACCAGAAGTATAACCGTCTGTCTGTAAGGAAGCTCGCAGCCGGAAAGAATGTACTGGATTGCTGCACACATACCGGATCATTTGCCATCAATGCGGCATACGGAAAGGCAGCGCAGGTTACCGCCCTGGATGTTTCGGAAACCGCTTTGGACATGGCTCGTCAGAATGCCCGGAAGAATCATCTGGAAGAGAAGATCAACTTTGTACAGGC
>JAFRMA010000013.1 GCA_017430925.1 Solobacterium sp.
AGACCGGGAAACGATCCTGGGATTTGCCAGCATGTATTCATAGGTGACTTCATTGCCGTTCTTGTCCGTATCGTGGACGATGACAGTGGTCAGGCGCTTCGGGATACCCAGCTGGATCGCGGAGATGCCGACAGCGGGACGCAGATTGTCACGCTCAGCAATCTCGGGATCCGTGGAGTTTTTGACGTATGTGTACATTTCACGCAGGATCTGCTTGTCTTCCTCTGAAAGGGGAAGGGCAACCGGTGCAGATTTTTCACGGATAAAAGGGTCTGTATCTTTGATAATCGTATCGTTATTAATGATCATAGCAGGTTTTACCTCGTCACTACACGCATGATCGGTTCAAGAATAACCGGATTACACTTCTTGGCTGCTTCTTTCAGAGCCAGGGAAGCCGCAATCTTATACGCCTGTTCGGAAGAGTCCACATCGTGGTAACTACCGTCAAACAGTGTTGCCTTGATATCTACGATCGGATATCCGGCAATCAGACCATTGCTTAAGGCTTCTTCCAGACCTGCCTGTGTAGGTTTGATGTACTCTTTCGGTACGGAGCCTCCTACAGTCTCGTCATAGAATTCGAAGCCCTTGCCCGGGTTCGGTTCAAAGCGGATCCATACATGACCATACTGACCATGACCGCCGCTCTGACGGACAAACTTACCTTCACACTCTCCGGTACCGCGAATCGTTTCACGATAAGCAACCTGGGGAGCACCGGCAGTAGCTTCTACCTTAAACTCTCTCTTCATACGATCCATGATGATATCCAGCTGGAGTTCACCGACACCGGCGATGATCGTCTGTCCGGTTTCTTCATCTGTATATGTCCGGAAGGTAGGATCTTCCTCAGCCAGCTTGGCCAGAGCCACATCCATCTTTTCACCGTCAGCTTTTGTCTTAGGTTCTACAGACATCTGAATGACAGGTTCCGGGAAGACCATGGATTCGAGAATGATCGGATGATCTTCATCACACAGAGTATCACCCGTTGTTGTGTTTTTCAAGCCTACGGCACCGGCGATATCACCGGCATAGACTTCTGTAATATCCGTACGATGGTTGGCATGCATACGCACGATACGCCCGAGACGCTCACGTTTACTCTTTGTGGCATTCAGGACATAACTGCCTGCTGTCGCAATACCAGAGTAAACACGGAAATACGTCAGACGGCCGACGAACGGATCAGTCGCCACCTTGAATGCCAGCGCGCTGAACGGCTGTTCATCCGAAGGGATACGTTCATCTTCTTCTCCGTTATCGAGATGACCCTTAATGGAAGGTACATCTACAGGGGAAGGAAGATAATCTACAACAGCGTCCAGAAGCAGCTGTACGCCCTTGTTCTTGTAAGCTGCGCCGCAGAGTACCGGGAAGAATTCAGCGGTCAGAACACCTGCACGGATTGCCCGTTTGATTTCTTCTACTGTGGGTTCTTCGCCTTCCAGCACTTTCATCATGACATCATCGTCATAATCTGCGATTGCTTCCAGCATCTTTGCGTGAAGTTCTTCCGCCTGATCGATAAACTGCTTATCGATGTCTGTTATACGGATATCCGTGCCCTGGTCATTCATGTACATTTCCTGCTGCATTGTTACCAGGTCGATAATACCGCGGAAGGACTGTTCAGCACCGATCGGCATCTGAATCGCTGCCGCCTTGGCACCTAGACGATCACCGATGGAGTTTACAGACATGTAGAAGTCTGCACCTGTCGCATCCATCTTATTTGAGAAAACGATACGCGGAACTCTGTATTCCGTAGCCTGACGCCATACCGTTTCTGTCTGGGGTTCTACACCCGCTTTGGAATCCAGCACCGTAACAGCACCATCTAATACACGCAGGGAACGTTCTACTTCCGCAGTGAAGTCCACGTGACCCGGAGTATCGATAATATTGATCTGGCAATCCTGCCACTGACAGGTAGTCGCGGCTGATGTGATGGTGATACCACGTTCCTGTTCCTGTGCCATCCAGTCCATCTGACTGGCACCATCGTGGGTCTCACCGATCTTGTGGATCTTACCTGTATAGTACAGAATACGCTCTGTCGTTGTGGTCTTACCCGCATCGATATGCGCCATGATCCCTATGTTACGGATGTGGTCCAAGCTAAATTCTCTTGGCATAAACTATTCCTTTCCGGACTACCAGCGGTAGTGAGCAAAGGCCTTGTTCGCTTCCGCCATTCTGTGTGTATCGTCTTTTTTCTTGACCGATGCGCCGGTTCCGTTAGCCGCATCCATGATTTCTCCGGCAAGTCTTCTTTCCATTGTCGGTTCATGACGGAGTCTTGAATAATTGACGATCCAACGCAGACCTAATGTCAGTTTTCTTTCAGCACTGACTTCTACCGGAACCTGGTAGTTGGCACCACCGACACGGCGGACCTTCAGTTCCAGTAAAGGCATGACGTTTTCGAGAGCCTTTTCAAATACTTCCATGGCATTCTGACCTGTCTTTTCTTCAATAATGGCGAATGCATTGTACAGAATCGTCTGCGCTGTTCCACGCTTGCCGTCAATCATGATCTTGTTGATCAGTTTTGTCACAAGCTTTGAGTTGTAAATAGGATCAGGCAGTACATCACGCTTTGCTATATAACCTTTTCTTGGCATGTTCTATTACTCCTTCCTATTTCTTGGGTTTCTTTGTTCCGTAGAGGGAACGGCTCTGATTACGGTTGTTTACACCCGCGCAGTCCAATGTACCGCGGATGACATGGTAACGGACACCAGGCAGATCCTTAACACGGCCGCCGCGGATCATGACGACACTGTGTTCCTGCAGGTTGTGTCCAACACCCGGAATGTATGCAGTGACTTCCATACCGTTGGATAAACGGACACGGGCATACTTACGAAGCGCAGAGTTCGGTTTCTTCGGTGTCATTGTGCCTACACGAGTGCAGACACCTCTCTTCTGGGGGCTGCTGAGTTTTGTCGGCTTCTTCTGCAGAGAGTTAAATCCACGATTTAACGCAGGAGATTTTGACTTGTAAACCTTGTCGGTACGGCTTTTCCGTACCAATTGATGTATTGTTGGCATATTTCTCCTTTCACATGCACACATTTCCAAGCGTGCCATTTCTTAGTCTTTTTAATAGCTTTGTCCGTAACAAAGCCATAGTCGCTAAGCCTGTTTATTCTATCTCACATGAAAACAGTTTGTCAACACCCTTTTATCTTATATATGTATTTCTTCTTTATCCGCAGTCTTCCTGTCCTGTGGTACACTGTTAACGGAGTAAACACAGATGAACTGGGACTATGAACACAGTATACTGCAGATCAGCGGATCGTTGTACAAGTATTACGGAATCGACCGGGGACACGGCAGTGATCCTCAGCTGGATGAGTATCTTTCACGGATACAGCCCAGGTGTATCATCGCCGTTCTGATTGACGCGCTCGGCACAAGTATTCTGAACCGGCATCTCGGTAAAGATGATTTCTTCCGCAGATACAGATTGAAAGATGTATCCTCGGTATTTCCGCCGACAACCACGGCTGCCACAACTGCCTTTCTGACCGGACATTCCCCTGCCGAAAACGGCTGGCTGGGATGGAACCAGTACTTTGATGAAGAACAGGATCATATCATCTTGTTCAGACACAGCGGGATATTCTCCAACAGGCAGTATCCTGACGGCTTTGCAGAGGAACGCCTTCCTGTAGATAAGATCTACGATGTGCTGAATGAGCACGAGATTGCGGCAGATTCTCTCTGGCCAGGGTGGTCTTTGCACAACCCCTGCAGGACTTATCAGGATATGCTGGATCAGGCACTGAAATTATCCCGGGAAAACCGTTTCCTGTACGCGTACTGGGATGATCTGGATGCATTCCTGCATGAATATGGTACGGAAGCCGGAGGAAGTATGGTACGCGTCCTGAATGACCAGACGGAACAGTTCGCCACGCGTCTGCCGGAGGATACGGTATTGCTGGTGATAGCGGATCACAGCCAGATCGATGTACAGAATTACCCTCTGGATCTGGACGAAGAACTGTGTGCTTGTCTTCGCAGAGAGCCTGCTCTTGAGCAGAGAGTTACAGCCTTTTACGTCAGAGAGGATAAAGAGAAAGACTTTGTGCGTATCTTCCGTAAGCGGTTTGGTGATCGTTTCCTGTTGTTAAGCAAGGCGGAAGTCTTGTCTTCAGGAATTTTCGGTCTGGGAGTTCCTTCCCCGCGTCTGGAAGAATTTACCGGAGATTATCTATCCATCGCGCTTACTCCGCTTTCCTTAAATTACCGCAAGCTTGATACGATCCGCGGGAATCACGCGGGTATGGTACCGGAAGAAAGATACATCCCGGTGATTCTCTTTAATAAATCTTAAGATGTAGGGATATACTTCTCTGTCCGTTCTTTTGTATAATACTTATTAAGGTAAAAGGTTATGGCAAGTAATAAAGTCTGTGATTTCTGTCTGGAAGAACAAAAAGGATTTTTCACCCGTCTGCATACAACTCTCGACGGTTATTTGGCATGCGGTAATTGCCGGCGTATTATCGCCAAGTATGATCTTCCTCTGAAATTCGATGTATTCCAAAGACTGGTTACCTCCGAAAAAGAGATCCACAACATCATCATGCGTGATTACCTGGAATCTCATACACCGGAACAGTGTATCGGAAAGTTTTATCCGTTACCAGAGATGAAGCTCCATGAGGGCGAAATCTGCGTCAATGTGATTCCTGCCAAATTAACGGTCAGCGGTGCGGCTATTCCCGAAGAACTGGCTGTAAAGACCATCGCCGAAGTCAACCGGTCTACCATTCACAATGTCAGTGATATCACGGAAGAAGGAGATCCGGTAACGATTGAAGCGAGGTTGTATGAAACCAATGCGGCTTTGTACTTCCTGACCAATCACTTTGTGAATTGTCACAGGTTGTCCAATATCGTGCGTACGAATACAGACGGCCAGACCATTAAGGTGCTGGAAAACGGCAAGGGATATACCTATACGGTAAGCAGTACGACAATGTTCATGTTAAGAAGTGAGTTCTACCGTGTCATCTCTTCTGCCCAGGAAAAGAAGAGAAACCTGATCTACATCAACAGTGAGAATACGATGACGATCACTCCCGGCACCTATGATGTGCCTAAGCATATCCAGGCCGGCACATACTATGTGTCTGCGGTAAAAGATGATGGTCTGCACATCCGGGATGCGGCAGGCAAGCTGCATTCCATGCATAACGGCAGAGTACGTCTGGATGAAGGTTCTCAACTGGAGGTTACCGGTGAATATCACTTCCGGTTTAACCAGGTAGGCAACGATATCCTCAAGGAGCTCCAGAGAGAATTAGATCTTGAGGAAAAAGAAACAGAAGAAGAAAAATAGCCATGGGTAACCATGGCTTTATTCTTACGTCAGATCTACACGATAGATCTTTACCTGTCTCTTTCCTTCCAGATACATTTCATTATCTTCCGGAATCCTGGCTGTTTTCAGGTATTTTCCTCCCGCCAGTTCTATGGTTCTGGCAGAAGCGTCATTATCCGGCGTACAGGTAATATATACTTCGCTCATGCGATGCATGCGTGCCAGCTTAAATAGTAACTGACAGGCCTTTAACGCGTAATGATGTCCACGGTACGGACGGTCAATACGATACCCGATATTCCCGCCGTAGTAGATCTTATCGTTGAAGCCGACCCGCAGATCACACTTTCCGATCACCGTATCATCCGGCAGGCACAGATGAAAAACATAGGCGGGGACCCATTCGATCTCCGGCTGCGCGTTCACTGTCTTCACCAACTGAAGATAAAACTCATCTGTACGAAGATCATCTGTATTCTGAAATTCAAATCCATCATTACTCATTAGTGTATTTATACCAAAAGTACAGATAGATTTCTACAATTCCCGTGTTTTTTCACAAACATTAACAGAAAAGACAGGGTTTCCCCTGTCTGATCTGTATTACAGACGTCCTGCGTTTGACCCAGGATGATTGCGTCTTGCATCTCCTGCGTTGTTCCAGGATTGATCTCTGGCATTTCTCAGTGCCTCATTGATTTCGGCATCCGGCTTCCTGTATACATCATTATCACCGGAGGTATCCTGACGGCGCAGTTTCGTGATCAATGCCTTGATCCATTGCATCACAGAGATTACCTCTTATTTGCCGAAATAACGATCTAACAGTCCCTTGAAGGCTTTGCCGTGTCTTGCTTCGTCTCTTGCCATTTCATGAACGGTGTCATGGATAGCGTCAAGACCCTGTTCCTTCGCGCGTTTTGCCAGGTCTGTCTTACCTGCAGTAGCACCGTTTTCAGCTTCTACACGCATTTCCAGGTTTCTCTTTGTGGAGTCTGTGAGTACTTCACCAAGCAGTTCTGCAAATTTTGCTGCATGTTCTGCTTCTTCAAATGCTGCTTTTTCATAGTAGGAACCAACTTCCGGATAGCCTTCTCTGTAAGCTACACGTGCCATTGCCAGATACATACCGACTTCGGAGCATTCTCCTTCAAAATTTGCGCGGAGGTCGCTGATGATATCCGGGCTGACACCCTTGGCAACACCAAGAACATGTTCTGCTGCCCAGGATAAGCCTTCTTCTACAGGCACGAATTTTTCTTTCGGCTGTTTACATGTCGGGCACTTCCAGTCTGCCGGCAGATCCGCAAATTTTACGCCTTCTTTTTCTTCGTCATAAATATGACCGCAAATCAAACATCTATACTTCATCCTCTATTTTCTCCTTTCGAATTATGATGTTATCCTCCTGTCCCGTTCCCTGAGACAGTCCTCGCAGATTCCGAAATAAACAGAGATACGTCTCGTTACCTTTCCGGAGACCTGTTTGGTTATAAATACGTCCAGTTCTCTGTGTTCAAAGCACGGAATATCGCTGATCTTTCCGCATAGATCACAGATGAAGTGATCATGGGGATCGCTGCACCCGTCATAAAAACTGTAACCATCTACTGTGACTTTCTGTATCATCTGCTGATCACAGAGGGTTTTCAGGTTACGGTAGACCGTAGCCAGACCGATTCCGGGTTCTTTCTGCTGTACCTGATCGTAGATTTCTTCTGCGCTCAGATGTACACCAACACCCCGGATCACTGACAAGATCGCTTCTTTTTGACGTGTCTGACGATTATTCATAGTTTGCTTATTGAGAACTATTCTCATTATACAATCGGCAGTATCAGAAGTAAAGTATTCCCGTAAGAAAAGGCAGAAGATTTCTCTTTCTGCCTTTATACATGTTTATATCTAGATCTCGGCAATCGCTTCGATTTCGCAGAGAACACCTTTCGGAAGTGCTTTGACTGCTACACAGCTGCGTGCAGGCTTACTGACAAAGTATTTCTCATAGACTGCGTTGAATGCGGCGAAATCAGCCATATCTGCCAGGAAGCAGGTAGTCTTGACAACCTTTCCTATGGATACTCCTCCGGCTTCAATGACTGCCTGTACATTCTTGCAGGACTGTTCAGCCTGTTCTTCAATCGTTGCGGGAATGGAACCATCTGCCGGATTTACGGGAATCTGTCCGGAACAGAATACCAGAGTTTCTGTTACATAACCCTGGGAATAAGGGCCGATTGCGGCCGGTGCGTTTGCAGTACTGATTACTCTCATATTTTTTTTCTCCTTCTATTCTATTTTACCATTTTATTTACTAATAATTCTCCGGCTCTGTATACTTGTCTGACATTGCGGATATCGGTAATAGTTTCAGCCGGGTTTCCTTCCACAACCAGCAGGTCAGCGCATAAGCCTTCTTTTACGAGACCGATTTCATCATCCATATCCAGGATCTTTGCGCCGTTTTCGGTTGCACACTGAAGCGCCTGCATCGGTGTAAGACCATAGCGTACAAACGTTTCAATTTCATCATAAATCGGTGTAATAAACATCTCCGGGAAGCAGATATCCGTACCGGTGGCAATCAACATACCTGCCTGGTAATTCCTCAGGAAGTTCTTTCTGTATCCATCAACGGTATCCTCAAGAAATCTGATTCCTGCCTGTTCTGCTTTTGTCGGATTAGGAGTGACACTCTTCATATAGTCTACGGAATTCTCATAGACATACACTGTAGGGATCCATGCAAGGCCCTTCTCCATAGCCTTTTTACACAGTTCTTCATTCAGATAACATCCGTGTTCAATCGTATCAAATCCGGCTTCCACAGCATACGCGACAGAGTCTTCTGTTCCGGCATGGATCGCGCATTTCTTTCCGTTGCGGTGTGCTTCATCTGTGATCGCGCATAACTCTTCCAGAGTATACTCGCTGAGATGTCCGCGGTGACTGTCCATGACCTTGATCCAGTCTGCGCCTTCCTTGATGTTATTTCTGACAGCCTGGCGAAGATTCCACGGTCCGTCTACTTCGATCTTGGCTACTTCTCCTGTGGATCCATGTCCGCCTGTTCTGGTCAGACTACGTTCACAGGTCAGATAACGTGGTCCCTTGATGAAACCTTTGCGGTAACCGTTTCTTACGGCAGCTCCGATGCCCTTCGCTTCACCTACACCGCGAAGTGTGGTGATACCGACAGACAGAGCATCCTGCAGGTGCTTGTATACCATCAGCATCAGATATGCAGCATTTTCCTGCATTTCGGCTTTCTCCGGTCTTCTGTACAAACCGCTGATATGTACGTGCATATCAATCAGACCCGGAAGAAGCGTACAGCCTTCAAGAACTTCTGTTTCACATTCCGGGGCTGCTTTCTGCAGTTCTTCCAGTTCACCGATTTTGACAATTCTGTCCTTGTCAATCAATACCGCACTGTCCGGCAGGATCGTCTTGCCGTCTCCAACGATAATACGGTCAGCTTTAATTATTTTCATTTTATCTACTCTCCTATTTCTGCTATTTGTCTGAAATCCGCTTCCGGATGAATTCTGTCTATATATACTACTTTATCATCCAGGGCATCCATGAAGTTATAGATTCCCTTTACAGCGATTTCCGCAATGATTACAGCCTCTTTACGTACTTCTGTATCCAGGAAGTCATCGGTACAGGATTCTTCTTTTTTACGCGGGTTTAAGCTGCAGGTTGCCGCAAACCCGATCGCCGTATTGATTTCGTCTGCACAAGCACCCAGAGTCATACAGTTCTTCAGCACTTCTCCCATCAGCAGACAATCATAGTACGCATTTTCACCCAGCTGCTCACTCAGGATGCCCATGACTTTGTCCACTGCAATGTCAATGTCAGTTTTGTCTGTATTCGCAATATATTGAGCAATCTGTTCAGTATAGTGTGTATGTATACCATGGCGGTTATTATGGACGGATACAGGTTTCTCCTGCGTTATTCCATAGTTTTCTTTACTGTTCAGATGGATTGCGGAAATATCATCACATCCGGTAATATTTACCAACTGCAGTGCAGTCTGTCTGGCTTCTTCTTTCCCCTGTGTTCCGGAAGCAATCCGCACATAATCCGCGCAGGCTTTTTCCAAAGACCACAGATTGTTGGGATGTCCTGCCGGAAAGTGGGAATAACCGGAATATGCATCTCCGCTTTTTGTTTTGATCCAGACGATTTTTCTGGGATAATCTCCTTCTTTCAGCAAAGCAAAACCACTGGCGGAGCTATCCTCCGGATCTCCGGAACCAATAACTTTTTTTGCCAGGAGCAGCATCTTCGGGTCATGGATATTTGTCACAGAATACCAATAACTCCCGTATTCAGGATTACATAAAGCATTGGCTACGGCAAACGGAACGTTCAATACAATATCTGTCGGTGTAAAGTGTTCATCAGGTGTTTTCATCCGTCCGGTCGTTCCGGGGATAATAACAATCTTTTCAATCTCTTCCGGATTCAGAGATTTTCTGATATTTTCCGGAATATTCATCACGGCATCAACTGCAGGTATGATCCACATATTCCCGGGATAGTATTTCAACATGGTATCCATAATGTAGAAATGCTCTCCCAGTTCTCGTGTAAGCCACTCCGGTTTCCATTCGGATGTATAATGAACCGCAAAGTCTTCATATCGGTCCAGGCCATCACAAGGCAGTTCTTTCCCCTTATCTGAGCGCACATATTCCAGTATATTCACAGCGGTATAATTACGCATTCCGTGTTCAAAGTGGTAACCATTGGAAAGTGTAAAGTCATGCAGAGAGGTAGGAAGAACGGTTGTGGCAGCTGCCAGGGTCAGTGCCTGATTGATTTCTGCGGAAGTAAAATCAAGTACTTTCGCACCTGCCGCTACAGCCCCGAAGAGTTGCCAGCTCATCAGGCCCCAGCCATTATCTTTCTTTTCCTGAGGAGTAGGCTGTATTGACATGGCGATACGATGATAGACATCATATGCGCCGACAATAGCGGTTACCAGTTCTTTACCTGTCACTTTTCCCTGTTGGCCAAGGATCCACGCTACAGGGACAATTCCGGCAGAGGGATGCCCTGTCCAAGCACAGTCTTCCCAGTCGAGGGCGTCTGCCAGAACACCGTCTGCCAACGCTGAAAATGCAGGTGAGTAATTTCCTGAACCGCAGGTTTCTGCCGTACCTGGTTCTTTACAGTTCAAGCTTCGTAAGACTTCTGCTTCACGAGTACGACCTCCTTCATAGGATATGGCAATCACCTGGGTAAGCAGTCGTACAGCCTGTTCAGAGGCTTCCTGTGGTATATCTGAATAACACAGATTAGACAGATAGTCTGCCAGTATTTTTGTATAGCCCATAACTTCTCCTGTTTATAGTACAAAAGACGATCACAATGAATAATTCATGCAATCGTCTTCTGTTCATTCGGCAAAATATATTCTAAAGTGCAACAAATTGCATGTTTAATATCGACAGATATCAGATGTTATGACAAGCCACAAAATGCTGCGGTGCGATTTCGCGAAGTTCCGGATTTTCGGAATGACAACGATCATTCGCAAGCGGACAACGCGGAGCAAAACGACATCCAGGCTTGGGATTGATCGGTGAGGTAATCTCGCCTTTAAGGATTTCATGCTTACGTTCAATATCTACCATCGGAATAGGAATAGCAGATAATAATGCTTTGGTATACGGATGCTTGTGGTTTTCAAACAATTCCTTGGAAGCACACTTCTCTACCATCTGGCCAAGATACATGACCAGAATATCATCAGAAATGTGTTTAACGACTGACAAATCGTGAGTAACAAAGATGTATGTCAGTTGTCTGCTGTCCTGCAGATCCATCAGAAGATTCAGAATCTGTGCCTGAATCGACACATCCAGGGCAGATACCGGTTCATCACATACGATGAATTTCGGCTCCAATGCCAATGCACGGGCAATTCCGATTCTCTGTCTGCGTCCGCCGTCCAGTTCATGCGGATACTGGTATCCGACTCTTTCTGCCAGACCGACAGTTTCCATCAGGTGAGATACTTTATCTTCATATTCCTGCTTTGAACTAAACAGCTTATGTGTTTTCAGCGGTTCTCCGATCAGATCACGTACAGTCATACGTGGATCAATAGAGGAGTACGGATCCTGGAAGATCATCTGGATATCTCTGCGCAGTTTCTTTAATTCACCCTTGGATACACGTGTGATATCTTTTCCTTCAAAGAAGATCTTACCGTCGGTAGCGTCCAGCAAGTGTACAATTACACGCCCCATGGTTGATTTTCCGCATCCGGATTCACCGACAACGCCCAAAGTCTTACCACGTTCAATCGTGAAACTGACGTCGTCTACCGCATGCAGTTTTCCACCCGGTGTATCGAAATATTTCTTCAGATTTTTAACTTCGAGAATATTATCCATTGTCTGTTTCCTCTCTGAATTTGCGTACCGCATAATCACACTTCACCTGATGTGTCTCCGTCAGGTTCACCATATCACTCTTTCTCTCCTTGCAGGCATCCGTGCAGTACGGACAACGCGGAGCGAAATTACATCCTACAGGAAGCTGTGTCGGATCAGGCATTAAGCCGACAATCGGTTTTAGTCTGGGCTGATCTTCATTCAGACTAGGCAGAGATTCAAACAAGCCTCTGGTATACGGATGGCATCCATGATTAAATATATCACGGGCAGTTCCGTATTCCACAACTTCACCGGCATACATGATGGCAACCTTTTCACACATCTCGGCAACAACACCGAAGTCATGTGTGATCAGAACCATGGATGTGCCCAGCTGTTTCTTCAAGTTATTCATCAAGTCCAGAACCTGCATCTGAATCGTTACATCCAGAGCAGTTGTCGGTTCATCGGCAATCAGTAATTCCGGACGGCACGCAAGCGCAATAGCGATAACTACACGCTGTTTCATACCACCGGAGAACTGATGAGGATATTCGGAAGCTCTCTGTCCCGGAATACCTACCATCTCAAGCATTTCTTTTGCCTTATCGGTAGCCTCTTTCGGAGAGACGTGTTCATGTAAACGGATAACTTCCGCAATCTGGTCTCCGACTGTCATGACCGGGTTTAATGCAGTCATCGGGTCCTGGAAGATCATGGAAATCTTTTCACCGCGGATTGCCTGCATCTCTTTCTTGTTTTTCTTCAGGAGGTTTTCACCTTCAAAGATGATTTCACCGTTCAGGATCTTTCCCGGAGGGTTGGGTATAATACCCATGATACCTTTGGCAAGAGTTGTCTTTCCGGCACCTGTCTCTCCGACAAGACCGAGAGTTTCTCCCTTATTGATCTGCAGATTCACGTTATTAACTGCTTCTACAGTTTCTTTATCGACGACATAATGAATCGTCAGGTTTTTGATTTCAAGAATAGTTTCACTCATACTTCGATCACCTCTGCATCAGTGCTTTAATTTAGGATCAAGTGCATCACGCAGACCATCACCCACAAGGTTCAGAGAGAATACGGTCAGCAAAATCGCCAGACCAGGGAAAGCAGTCATCCACCAGTAATCACGCAGATATGCTCGTGATGCGGATAACATTGCGCCCCACTCCGGTGTCGGCGGCTGAATACCTAAGCCAAGGAAACTCAGAGATGCTGCGGAAATAACAGAACGGCCTACATTCAGAGTTGCCTGAACGATCATCGGAGCCAGAGAGTTAGGGATAATATGCTTCATGATGATAACAAAATCACTGTCACCAATCAGGCGGGATGCCTCAACATATTCTTGTTCCTTGATCGACAGTACGGAAGCACGGACGATTCTGGCAAAACCAGGCGCATGTCCAAGACCGATGGCAATCATCATGTTATTCAGACTTGGGCCGAGAGATGCGGCTATGGCTACAGCCAGGACCATTCCCGGGATCGCCATCAGGACATCCAGAGCTCTCATGATGATATTGTCTGCCATAGTTCCGTAGAACGCCGCAATTGCACCGAGTACGCCGCCGATCACACAGGATACCGCGACGGAGATCAAGCCTACCTGGAGGGATATTCTTGCGCCGTAGACTACACGGCTGAAGATATCTCTGCCGAAGTTATCTGTTCCAAACAGGAATTCTGCGCATGGAGCAATGAATCTGGTTTTACTGTTTTGATCATCGATGCCATACGGGGCAATATACGGCGCAAAGACGGCACAGAGAATAAGACATGTCAGGATTACAATTCCCAATACTGCCATGCGGTTTTTGATAAAGCGTTCCCATACGCCCATCCAATAACTTTTCTTTTTCATGGTGACTTCCTCAACTCTTTTTCTTTGCGTACATTGTCTTCATCTTCGGATCGATGAATGTATACAGAATATCTACGCCCAGGTTTACAAAGCTAAAGCATGCTGAAAGGAACAATACGGTTCCCTGAACAACCGGATAATCTCTGGCCTTGATCGCATCGATCATATACCGGCCGACACCGGGAATAGAGAATACGGTTTCTACCAGGACGGATCCGCCAAGCATCTGACCAAACTGAATACCGATAACGGTAATAATCGGAATCATTGCGTTTCTCAGGGCATGACGCAGAATGATGACCATCTCGTCTTGTCCTTTGGCGCGGGCAGTATCAATGTAGTCCTGACGGATAACTTCCAGCATCTGTGAACGTGTTGTTCTCATAATACTTGCGGCAGAGATAAAACCCAGGGTCAATGACGGCAGGATCCAGTACTTTGGTCCGTACGTACCTGATGCAGGCAGCCACCGCAGATATACCGCAAAGATCAGGACAAGCATCATACCCATCCAGAAGTTAGGCATCGCAACACCAAGCAGACCAATGATGGAAGCGAGATTATCAAACAGGGAGTATTGTTTCACTGCGGAAATAACACCCAGAGTAACACCGACGACAACAGCGACCAGAGCGCTTAACGCTGCAAGTGTGACTGTATCCGGGAAACGAGACAGAATTTCTCCCAATACAGGTTTTTTTGTCTGGTAAGAGGTCCCGAAATCAAAGTGAAAAATAATACCTTTGACATAATCAAAGAAACGAACCAGGAATGGATTATCCAAACCCATTTCCTGACGAAACGCGGCTATTGCCTCCGGCGTTGCCGATTCACCAAGAATAACTTTTGCCGGATCACCCGGAGTAATATACATCAGGGTAAACACTACAAATGCTACACCCAGCAGAACCGGAAGCATCATCAACAGCCTTTTCAGAATATACTTTGCCATTGTTATATCCTTTCCGTAAAACAGAAATACAATCGTATATCGAGTTACAGCCCTCACAGTACCTCTTTCGGGGAACCGTGAGAGCTGTACAAGTTCTAAAACTTATTCGTGTTATTTATTTTGTGGCGTAGACATCCTTGAAGTACTGATAGGTTGTCGGATGCAGATCCAGGCCCTGTACCTTAGATGTAGAGATGAACAGGGATTCGTTGTTCAGCAGCGGAGCCCAAGGAGCATCGTTGATTGCAAACTGCTGGCATTCTTTCAGCAGTTCAAGTCTCTTCGCAGCATCTGTTTCCTGGTTTGCCTTGGTCAGAAGCTCATCAAATTCAGGATTGGAATAGAATGCTGTATTGGAAGAGAACGGGCTTGCAGAAGAGAAGTAACGGTACAGACCATCACCTGCATCACCTGTAGGAACACCAAGGTTCATGATGTAGATATCGAGTTCTTTGTTTTCCAGGTCAACAAGCAGACTTGCCCATTCAACAACCTTAACTTCAGCATTGATTCCACCTTCTTTGAGCTGGTTAGCAAGAACTTCACCGGCATCCTGGAAGATCTGCTGGTCACGTACCCAGATCGTTGTATTCAGACCATCCGGGAATCCTGCTTCAGCAAGCAGACGCTTGGATTCATCAGGATCATAGCTCAGCAGTTCAACATCCTTGGAATAACCATACAGACTGTCAGAAACGATACTTGTTGCAGGAGTTCCCTGTCCGCCCCAGACCATTTCCACGAAGTCTTCACGGTTGATACAGTGTGCAACTGCCTGACGTACACGCGGATCATCGAACGGAGCTTTGGAGCAGTTCATACCGATATAAGTAATGAAGGATGTTGTCTTACGGTATGTAGCAACATTCGGATCATCCTGATAACGGTTGATATCTGTGATCGCTACGTCATAAGCAATATCTACACTTCCGGTTTCAACTTCTACAACACGGCTGGATGTTTCAGGGATAATACGGAGAATCATCTTGTCATTGCCTTCGCATGTTCCCCAGTAGTTTTCATTCTTAACGAGAGTTACAGCATCACCTTCAGCCCAGGACTCAAACTTGTACGGACCTGTGCCGGGGCACTTTGTAGCAACATCGTCTGCAGATAAGCCTTCAACAACAGACTGTTCTGTAACTACTGTACAAGGATATGCAAGAGCCTGGAGTACAGTTCCGGACGGATACTTCAGAGCGAGTTCGTATGTGTATTCATCTGTAGCCTTACTGTTGTCCAGGTCGAACGCTGCCATAAATACTGTTGCGAAGTTACCTGCATAAGCGCGCTTCATGGAGTATTCAACGTCAGATGCTTTCATTTCGTTGCCATCAGAGAACTTGACACCTTTACGGATATTGAAACGGATATGGGTATCGTCAATGTACTCCCAGCTCTCTGCCAGACATGGTTCGATATCCATGGAAGGAGTGATCAGTGTCAGACCTTCGTAAATCTGTCTTCTGCCTGCCATGGAGTTCGCATCGTTCTTACCATGAGGATCAAATGTTGTCGGATTGCCTGTAATGGCAATGATGATTTCGTCTTTCTTTTCCGTAGCTGCCGGTTCACCGGATGGCTGACCACCAGGGTTGTTGTTTGCAGAGCCGCCATTATTGCTGCAGCCTGCCAGCATTGTCATACTCAACGCTGCTGCGCTGAGGATAACCGATGCCTTCTTCATCCATTCTTTCATATTTTCCTCCTATGATTTATCTCCCAGTTTTAAACTGATTGATCCTGTTTTTTTGCCCACAGAGTTTTTAATCCTTCTTCTACCCTGTTAAGGCCTTCAGCCAGAATTTCATGGCTTGTCGCCATGCAGATTCTTACATGTCCTTCGGAGCCGGGACCGAAGAAGCGGTCACCGCCGGGGACGATTCGTACTTTGTATTCTTTTTCCAGATATGCGGTCAGTTCTTCTGCTTTCATCCCGTAGGCGGAGATATCCGGGAACAGGACGAATGTTGCCTGAGGTGTATGACATGTTACTCCGGGTATTGCTCTGAGTCTTTCCAGGGCATAATCGCGATTCTTCTGGATATGCTCACGGAAGGCATCTACCCAGTAGTAGCACTTATCCAGACATGCCATACCTGCAATCTGTGACAGAGAGGAGATTCCTCCAACTGTAGATCTGACTTCGCTTGCCGTAACGATTTGTTCGAAGTTATCCGGATCTGTACAGTAGACACATCCTGAACGCAGACCCGCAATACTGAAACTCTTGGAGAATCCGAATACGGACAAGGTGTTCTTATTCCGTTCAGCACCCAGAGCGTAGATACTCGTGAACTCTGAATCCGGATAGATAATGTCACTCCAGATCTCATCATTCATGATGTAGAAACCATACTTCTCTGACAGTGACAGGATATGATCGAGATCCTCCTTGGGATAACACATCCCCAGCGGATTATGCGGATTACACAAACCGAACATCTTTGTTTTCGGAGTGATGTAACTTTCCAGATCTGAGAAATCAATTTTCCCGTCAACGATTTTTGTCGGGAACAAGATGATCTTCGCACCTGCCGCTTCCATATTTGTCTTAAACAGGTAATCTACGGGATCACAAACGATTGCTTCGTCACCGGGTTTGATGAATGCTTTGGAAATGACGGACATTGCTCTTGCAGCACTGTCAATCGGAAGAATCAGATCCGGATCAATCTCTTCGTTTTTTCTTGTTTTTAGTGCTCTGGAGATACTTTGACGGAATTCTGGCATTCCCAGGTTAGGGATGTAATTGAAGTAGCCCTTTTTGCTGTATTCAACAATGGCATCCACAATTTCCGGAGCACAGGGAAAATCCGAGTCTGCAGCAGTCAGCGGAATGACTCCTTCAGGTATCTCTGCCCAGCGCTGATTATATGCACGTTTTTTTAGTGTGGCGAAATCTACGGCTTTGTTTGAAAAATCTACCATATTTACCCTTCCTTTCGTAACAGGCATTACAATTTTATTTCTTTTTGTAAACTTCTTTACTATTTCATACTATCTTCGGGTATTGTAGTTGTCAATAGGTTAAATTAACAATTTTGTAAGCGCTTAATCTGGGATGCTATTGTATAAATATTTACTAAAATAATGCTGGAATATTAATTTGTAAACTTATATACTATTTTTATATGATTTGCACAATACCGGAGCCCTTCTGGCAAAACTGCAAATTTATGTGGAGTAAATGAAAAAATGACAAACTCGGTTTATACTATTGTTAATCTATTTAGCACACTGTCAGGAGGGTATGGAATGGAACATACACATGGATTTCGAACTTTGATTGATCATCTAGCCCGCGTACAAAAAGCCGGGGACTCTGTTCCGAGAAATTATGGTATCGACACTCCGCTAAAAACAAACGAGATCCACTTATTAGATTTAATCGACAAGAATCCCGACGCAAATCTTACAGAATTATCAGAGATGTTGTGGACCAGCAAGATGGCAGTATCCGCATTGGCGAGAAAACTGGAAGAAAAAAAAGTCCTCAATGTTGTCCCCGGAAACAACAAAAAAGAGCTAAAGTGTACATTGACCGAAAGAGGAAAGATTGCTGTAGCTACTCACGACGCTTTCCACCGCATGGAAGATGTATATCTCAGTGAACGTATGGCTTCCTATTCCGAAGAAGAGATTGATCTAGTGATCAAAGTCCTGAAAGATTACGCGCTATATCTCGAAGAATACGCGGAAGATTCAACGATCCTGTAGTGAATACAGGATTTTTTCATGGAAAAGGCGGCGCCTGCAGGCACCGCCTATTTACTTGTTTGCTTTACGTGATCAGAACGCGTTCCCTGCCGTATCTTCTGCCGGCACAAACTTATTGATCGCATCCTGTACGCAGATATCCCAGAATCTCCACTCATGGGAATAACCCTCGATCTCGATGAATTCCGCATCGATCTTCAATCTCTTTGTATACTTCTCAAACTCCTTGAAGCTTTTGTATACCAGGGGATCCGCGGTGCCGCAGGCTGCGATGATCCTGGGCAGCTCCACGCCCTTCTTTACCTGTTTTCTCAAGACTTCCCAGGTATTCTGGTAGGACTTCGTAAAAGCCTTGAAGCCGCCGGCATTCGCAATCACATTCTTTGCCCGGAAGTTAAATCCCTTACTGTCTGTAATATCCTCTTTGTAGTGTCTCGGGCTGGCAGACATGATATATACTCCGGCAAATTTCTCCGGATGATTGAATGCGTACAGAGAAGCTCCGGCGCCGCCCATGGACAGACCTGCAATGAAGTTATCCTCACGCTTGTCGCTGACCGGTAACCAGCCATACACCAGAGGCATCAGTTCTTCCGTAAGATAGGAATACATATGATACCCTAACGCGAAGTTGTCCCAGTCCACATAATCCGAATTCAATGCGGAAGGCATCACAACAACGAGATCTTTTTCACAGGCATACAATTCAACACTGCTCTTTCTCAGCCAGTCTGTATAGTCGCCGAAGGTGCCGTGTAACAGCCATAGTACCTTGTACTTCTTACCGGAGCGGTAAAACGACTGCGGTTCTTCTGTTCTGGGCATATCCGGAAGAATGATGTTTACATCGGTATTGCTGAAAAGATAGTGACTTTCAAAATTTAGATGAATTAATGCCATGATACAGTTCCTTTCCTTATTTCTTCCAGACACTTCTGGATAAGAGGATCACGATGGGGAAGATCTCAAGACGTCCGGCAAGCATATCAAAACTTAATACAAGCTTGGAAAGATCACTGAACGCGGAGAAATTACCTGTAGGTCCGATCATATCCAGACCCGGTCCGATATTGTTGAAGGTGGCGATAACAGCCGTCAGATTCGTTTCCAGAGAGAAGTTATCCAGAGATACCAGCAGGAAACTGACAACGATAATCCCCATATAACCAATCAGATAAGCACTGACGTTACTGACGATCTTTTCATCTACTTTCTGACCATTCATACGTATTGTAGTCACTTGTGTAGGATGAAGATTCTGGTTCATATTCCTGCGGAAGTTCTTGATCAGCAGGATCAATCTCGCGACCTTGATACCACCGCCGGTACTGCCGGCGCAGGCACCGCAGAACATCAGCAATACCATGATCGTCTTGGATAATGCCGGCCACTGGTTGAAGTCCGCTGTGGCGAACCCGGTCGTGGTGATGATCGTGGCAACCTGGAAGAATGCCAGACGCAGCGTTTCACCAAGTGTAGCGTATAAACCGCGAATATTGATGGCGATGAGTATCGCGCTGACCAGGACTATACCGACATACGTTCTCAGTTCTTCATCATGCAGGACATCTTTGACACGCTTAAGAAGCAGGAGATAATAACAGCTGAAGTTCACCCCGAACAGCAGCATGAATACCGTAGTATCATTCTGCAGATACGGACTATAGCCCGCAATGGAATCAGCCTTGACGCCGAAACCACCGGTACCTGCCGTACCGTAAGCTGTACATACCGCTTCAAATAAAGGCATTCCCCCGGCACACAGGAAGAGTACATCCAGCACTGTCAGGATGACATACAACATGTACAGAATCATCGCTGTCTGACGCATTCTCGGCACCAGTTTGCCTACGGATGGTCCGGGACTCTCGGCACGGAGAATATGCAGGGTATAACCTTCGTTCTTCCCGCTCAGAGGGACAATTGCCAGCAGGAAGACCAGCACGCCCATACCGCCGACCCAGTGCGTGAAACTGCGCCAGTACAGCATTCCCCGGGACATCTTCTCCACATCGGTCAGAATACTGGAACCGGTAGTCGTAAAGCCGGAGACCGTCTCAAAAAGACTATCCACAAACGATGGAATCTCACCCGAAAAATAAAACGGAAGACACCCCAATACAGACATGACGATCCATACCAGTCCTGTTGTCACAAGACCTTCTCTTGCGTAGAAGCCCTTTTTGGCATTTCTCGTTGCCAAGCCCAGGCATCCCGCAACAGCCAGGGTAATTATCATGGTCCTGGTGAATGCCATCACCGCATTTTGATCATGATTTACCTGTGCGATCAGCAGTGCCGGAATCATGAAAACAACTTCTATGCATAATATCGGCGCTGTGATTTTTCCTATCATCTTATAGTTCATAGATTAGCTCACAAAAATATCGTTTAGCTGGCGGATACCGCTGGTTTTGGTGGTGACAATGATTACCCGGTCACCTTTGTGGAATGCGCTGTTGCCGGAAGGAATCTCATTTTTGTCTCCTTTGGTTATACTGGCAATCAGAATGTTCGGTTTAATATTTAAATCCTTCAAAGGTTTACCGACATTGAGTGTATCTTCGGTAACCTCAAATTCAATCGCTTCACCCTGTCCGTCAGCAATCCTGTGAATGGTAATTGCGGCACCCACCTTATTCTGCATGGCACGGACATAACGGACGATCGTGTTGCATACCAGTTCCTTCGGGGAGATCACACTGCCCAGAGGCAGGGAATCCAGCATACGGTTATTCTCCGCGTGACTCAGTTTGGTGATGATCTGGGGGATTTTCCGGTAATTTCCGTACAGGGACATGACGATATTCAGTTCATCCAGACCGGTCAGTGTAACCAGTGCGTCAAAGTTCTCAAAGCCCTCGCTTTCCAGGAAACTCTGGCTGCTCGCATCCCCTTCCACGATCGTTGTATTCTTGAGAAGTTCCGCAAGTTCCACACAACGGTCATGGTCTTTCTCAATCAGGGTGACATTCATCCCTCTTCTTTCCAGAATTCCGGCCAGATAAAAACTGAGCAGACTTCCTCCCGCAATGAGTACGGACTTGATTTTCTTGGTGATAATACCGAGGTTCTTCAACAATGTAGTCAGGTTTGTTGTGGATGCGGTAATATACAACAGGTCGTTTTCTTTCAGTTCAAAATTACCGTCCGGGATGATACAGGAACCATTTCTCTGTACAGCGCATACCAGTACCTGGCTGTGAACGATGTCATTCATCTTATTCAGTCTGGTACCATTCAGATGACTATCTGCCTTGATCCTCAGAGATACGATCTCCACATGTCCTTTCGCAAAAGTATCAATATTGAAGAAACCCGGGAAATTAAGCAGACGGCTGATTTCCGCCGCTGCCTGATACTCCGGATTGATCGCCATGTTGATATTGAATAACTCCTGCATGTTCAGCGCCTGACTGCGGTAATCGTGGTCCCGGATACGAGCTATCGTATGCAGGGATGGATTCAGACTGTTTGCGGAAAGACAGGTCAGAAGATTTACTTCATCCATATCCGTAGCCGCAATCAAAAGATCCGCATCACGGATGCCGGCTTCTTCCAGCACTTCCATGGATGCCGCGTTTCCCTGCACAGAGATCACATCGTATTCCTGCATCAGGTTTTCCAGAACATCTCCGCTTTTATCAATAATTGTTACTTCATGTCCTTCTTCTGTCAGCTGACGGACCAGGACAGATCCTACCTTACCGCCGCCTGCCACAATGATTTTCATAGTTTATTTCTCCAATTTGTCTTATCCTACCTGATCCATATAGATCTTTAAAGCACCGACCAGGTTTGCTTCACTGCCGTAACGGCACTTTACGATTTCCGGTTCCACCGCAGGTGTATGTCCCATACGTGTAAACAGATCATGGAAGGATTCCTGTAGTTTAGGCAGTAATTCCGGAGCGTTGCTGATACCTCCGCCAATCGCAATCTTTTCCACATCAAAGAGGATCTGGATACCGTAGAAACCTACGGCTGTGTATTCTGCGAACTTATCAAACACCGCATTGGCAGCCTCATCACCGCTGCGTACTTTCTCGAAGAATTCTTCACCGGTGACTACTGTTTCCGGCGGCAGACCGACATATTTCTTGTACTGTCTCATCAAGGATGACGCAGAAGAGTATGCAGCCCAGCCCGGAGATGGTTTGCGGGGATCATATACGGATGGCGCATGATAGTCATCACTCAGCATTTTTCCGTCAAACACCATACCGCTGATCTCACCGGAACTGAAATGACTGCCGAAATATGCCTTGTGATCAATGACGATACCTCCGCCCAATCCGGTTCCGAACACGACAATAAAGCCGTTTTCCACATCTGACAGAGCACCCTGCCAGGCTTCGGCGGCAGCCGCGCACTTCCCGTCGTTGGCGCAGACGACCGGCGTATGAATCAGCTTGCTGAATTCCGGGCCCATCGCAAATCCTCCCAGGAAATTGTTCAAGGCACCGGCAGTGATGGCCACACCGTTTTCCGTATCTATTCGTCCGGGCATGGATATCGCGCAGCCTTCAAAACGTCCGGCATACTTATCCGCAATTTCCTTCATGGAAGCCAGGAATGCTTCAACACTATCTTTACATGTGGGAATCTTATCATTTTCCAGAATATCCGCATTTTCATTCATTAGCGCATACTTTACAAATGTTCCTCCGATATCGAATACCAGATACTGTTTCATACGTTGCTACCTTTCTTAAACACTTTATCTTTATGATACGCAAGATTACCGACCTTCCCGTCAACCCTGACCGGGCGGTGCTCGATAATCTTCTTTGCCAGTATACCTTCGTAAATGAAGAATATCCTCGGAGAGTGATCATCTGTTCCGAATAATACTTCATCACATACTTCAATTGTATTAGGGATTATCTCTTTTTCAACTATTTCATCATCATGGGATACCAAAGCATAGTCAAATTGATCGTAATACCTGTCCCGGAATGACAATAACACATCCCGGTATTCTTCAACACTGCCGGACTCTTCCAGCATGAGATACGTCAGACGATTGCAGGCATCCCCCAGGATCATGACTCTTTTTTCTCTGAGAAGCACGGATGTCATCCCCGGTGTATGTCCCGGAAAATATACGGCTTCCGCGGTAATTCCGCCTAAATCCAGGGTCTGCCGGTCTTCCAGCGGAAGATACCCTGTACGTTTCCCCGGCACAAATTCTTCTTCCGTAAAATGGTACTGATCCCGCAGGATCCGCTTGACATACTGTACGCGCATGAACTTGCCGGAGTGTTTCAGCGCAAGTCTGCGGTCTGCCGGATTCAGATAGACTTTGTCAAATACCGATGCGCCTCCCATATGATCCAGATGTCCGTGCGTGCACCATACCGTTACCGGCAGATCCGTCACTTCCCGTACAGCTTCCCGGATATCTCCCAATCCGCAGCACGTATCCACCAGCAGAGCTTGTTTATCACCGGTAATCAGGAACGCATGGACATAGGCTTCATCTGTAATCGAATAGATCTGATCATCTATTCTGCGCAGGGTATAATAAAACATAGATAAATTCTAATATAAATTCATGAAATAAGGATAGAGAAAACACAGTTTTCATGAACTCTTCATCATCTTTAAGAATACGGATTTCCCTGCATATCCTATATGGTTTATGGTATGATAGTGCCTAAGAAAGAGGTATTGGTTATGGATGAAGAACGTATTGACTTAAAAACCAAGATACTGGCAGGAATTGTCGGTGTACTCATTTTAGTGATTGTGATTTTCGGACTCTTCTTATTTCTGAACAGGAAAAAAGTCACAGTGCCCGATTTCCGCGGACAGACGAAATCACAGGTCATGACCTGGGCGGAGAGAAACAAGGTAAGTGATAAACAGCTGGAATTCTCTTATGAATTCGATGAAGAGATGCCCGAAGATATCGTCATCAGGCAGAGTCCTGAAGCGAAAACCAATCTGAAGAAGAAAACTCTTTCCATAACCTTATCCAAGGGACAGGATCCTGACGCGGAAGTCACCTTCCCGGATTTTGGTAAACTTAACGAAGATGAGATCCGTAAATGGTTCAAGGATCACGGTTTCGAGAATGTGACCTTTACCACCGCAGGAAGTGATCTTCCGGAAGGATCATTCGTATCCATGACTCCGGATACTTCCGCAAAGCGTTCGGATGAAGTTACTGTCGTATTGTCCCAGGGACAAAGTTCGGCGGCAGCACCTACTCCTTCCGCAGGAGATGGTACAGTTCCGGACTTCTCGAATTATTCACGGCAGGATGTGGCGAACTGGGGCGCTGCCAACAATGTCCGCATCCAGTTCCAGGAAGCTGCCAGCAGTACCGCTCCCAAAGATGGTCTGATTAATCAGAGTCCGGCTCCGGGAACACCGATCCAGCCCGGAGGAACCGTAACGGTTACCTTCAGCGGAGGTCTGCCGGTTACGCTTGTCTCCCAGATCGGCAAGCCGAAAGCAGACGCGGACAGCTGGACCACAAAGAGTAACCTGAAACCGATATTCACAGATGTTTACGGCAATCAGCCGAAAGGTACCATTGAATATATGATCCCGGGAGAAGGAATCGTCTGGGAATACGCTGAGATCAACTACGGTGTATCCATGGGCCAGGTTCCGGTGGAATGTTTCCAGGGCGGAAGAGTAGAAGACGCGGATGCGTATTTCGCAGAGATCAACGCCAAATACAGCGGTTCCGCAAAGATCCAGTATAGCGTCGAATACAAGGAAGATGGTTCTGCAGTAGGTACTGTAATCTCCCAGAAACTAAACGGGGAATATCAGTATATCAAGGCAGATGCGAGTCCCGGAAGCAGTGTCTCCTTAGTCGTATCCGGTGGTGTAACCGTACCGAGTTATGAAGGAAGAACTGAGGATGATTTCCTGGGCAGTCTGGCTAAACTGGGTGTATCTGCAGGTGAACGTTATGAAGATTATTCAGATATTATCGCTGCCGGAAGTATCATCTGGAATGAAACCGGTGCGATGAATAAAGGAGATAAAGTAAATTACACTGTTTCTGTCGGTCCTCTCTACAGCGGAGAAAACTCTGAAGGCGGAGAGACACAGGGATAGCCCGGAATCGAAATCATATTTACAACCACTGAAAAATGTGGTAATGATAATCTTGTATCGAGGGAGTAACTTACGAGATACTCGTGTACCGGATCACCATCACGATAGATTATCTGGTCCGGTCATAAAAAGTGAGACTCATACATGGTATTCGCTGTGTATGAATGTCCGATGTGTGAACGATCCGTATACAGAGAATACTGTATGCGGATTTTTAATGGAGGTGTGAAATGGGAAAATTCATGCAGAAAGTCCGGGATGTGATCAAAGCTGCTTCAGGGAAGGTTCTTCTGATCCTGTTGGCAGTGATCGTCATCGCCGGCGCACAGTCTTCTTTCTACAGTGTTCACGAAGATGAACAGGCGGTAATCACCATGTTCGGGCAGGTACAGAGAGTAGATACTGCCGGGCTGCACTTTAAGATTCCTTTCCTGCAGCAGGTACACAAAGTAGATATGACTACACACGGTGTAGGTCTTGGCTACAGAGTGGACGGCGCAGGTCAGAACATCAATATTGATTCTGATGCGAAGATGATTACTTCAGACTTCAATCTCATCAATATCGATTTCTATCTGGAGTATAAAGTCAGTGATCCTGTGGCTTATCTGTACAATACGACTGAACCGGAAATGATCCTGGCAAATGAAGCACTTTCCTGTATTCGTGCTACCGTCAGTAATTATCCTGTAGATGAAGTTATGACCACGGGAAAAGGCCAGATCCAGTCTGAAATCAAAAGTATGCTTACAAAAGAACTGGCAGAGAAGGAGATCGGTCTTCAGGTAGTGAATGTCTCCGTACAGGACTCTGAACCGCCGACTGTGGAAGTAGCCAGAGCATTTAAAGCAGTAGAAACTGCCCGTCAGGGAAGAGAAACAGCCATCAATGACGCAAATAAGTATAAGAACGAACAGATCCCCTATGCGGAAGCAGAAGCCGACCGGATCATCCAGGCTGCCGAAGCAGATAAACAATCCAGAATCGCTGAGGCTGAAGGTCAGGCCATGCGTTTCAACAAGATGTACGAAGAGTATCAAAAGTTCCCTCTGATTACGAAAAAGAGAATGTTTTACGAAGCGATGGAAGATGTTCTTCCTGATCTGAAAATCATTATCACCGACGGCAATACACAGACGGTACTGCCTCTGGACAGCTTTACAGGAGGTAACTAACATGAAGAAGAAAATTATACCTGCAGTATTCATTGCGGCAGTATTACTGATTCTTACGACCTGCACATACTCTGTTCATGTGAATGAGTACGTTGCTGTACGCCAGCTTGGCAAGGTTATTTCGATTGAAGATCAGCCGGGATTGCACTTCAAGGTTCCGTTTGCCCAGACTACACAGTCAATTTCAGGTAAGACTGTCCTGTATGATATCCCTGTATCTGATGTCATTACCAGAGACAAGAAGTCCATGACTGCCGATAACTTTGTCCTGTGGAGAGTTGTTGATCCGATGGCGTATATCCGTACACTGAATGCTGTACAGTTAAGAGCGGAAGAAAGAATTGAAGCTGCGGTATACAATGCCCTGAAAAATACGATCTCTTCGATGAACCAGGATGATATCATTGCGGCAACCGGTGAAAGACTTACTGGTATGATTACCAGGGAAGCGAATTCCGATATCGGTCAGTACGGAATAGAGATCGTTACTTCTCAGATCAAGATCCTCGGTCTGCCGAGTGATAACGAATCTGCGGTTTATGAGAGAATGATCTCTGAGCGTAATAATATCGCGGCAAGTTATACCGCCGGCGGTGCTGCTGAAGCGCAGAAGATCCGCAACGCTACCGACAAGGAAGTAGTTGTACTAAAAGCCGAAGCAGAGAAACAGGCAGCGATCCTGAGGGCTGAAGGTGAAGAACAGTACATGCAGATCCTCCAGGAAGCGTATAACACGCAGGAGAAAGCGGAATTCTACGAATATGCTCGTTCTCTGGACGCTATGAAAGAATCTCTTAAGGGAGAGAATAAGACCCTTGTACTGGATAAGAACTCTGAATTGGCGAAGATCTTCTACCCGGCAGAGTAAACTGGCACATGGATAGTAAAAGGCGGAATACTCAATTTCCGCCTTTTCTTGTGGTTTAAATCCCCAGATCCTTAAGCATTTTCTTCTGCAGAGCAGTCCACACTTCATGTCCTTTGACATTCAGATGGATACGGTCTTCTCTGTATAATTCAGGCCGGAAATACTTACCGTCTTTATAACGGAATCTCTCTTCTCCGGTTTCACTCATCATTACATCAGATGCGTTCATGAAGTGCATGCGATCATACTGCCCGCACATCTTTTCCAAATGATAGTTGGTCTTTTCGGTTGCTTCCCAAAATTCCATTCTGCCGGGCAGAGGCAATCCGCTCATTACGATCAGATGTGCCTGCGGCATCTTTTCGAGAAATTCAGTATACATCTTCTGTTTGTTAGCCAGTACCTGGTCAAGGGTGAACCCCATCGCGAGATCATTGGATCCCGTTTGGAAAAATACCGCCTTGGGTTCAAAGGGATATAGTAATCTATCCGCATAATGAATCATATCTTCATCCGTACATCCGCCCATTCCGTGATTCTGTGCTTTCCAAGGTTCCATATCTCTTTCCAGCGAGAACCACAAGGTAATATTGGAAGGACCATAGAAGATAATCTCCCCTTTTCTTCCGGCATACTTCTGTTCCAGATAACTTACACAGATTTCCTTATTCTCCGGACTGCCCCAGTAACTTTGACCGGTAAGTTCATCTGCGCCGGGACCAAACTCCCTATCTTCTTCATCAGAAATTCTGTTGAATTCTTCGTTAGCTGCTCTAAGGGCTTCCAGCGCTTCTTCTTTCTTCTGATTCGGAAAAGCACACTTATCTGCCGCTTGATCAATTGACAGTCTGGAAAGTTCTTCATCCTTTTTTAAATCCGGGAAATACTTTCTGACGACTGCTTCAGTAATATCAAATTTCGTCAGAAAGATCAGTGGTGCCCTGCTAAAATCCATTCGCATAATATGTCTCCAAAAACTACAGTTTAGTTATTATATGTTTTCTAAAAGGGAAACTTATGTCTCCCTTTCAGATCAGTCAATTAATTGTTTAAGCGAACAAACTATTTCTCGTAGTATACGTCATAGTCATCCGCGAAGATGCAGGACTGCGGGAATACCTTGAAACCTGTTTCCGGATAGCCAGCTTCGATCTTCTCGTATGCGCCTACCCAGTTGTTGTACTGATATTCATGAATGTAGTACATCTTATCCTGCAGTGCGTAGTAGACCTTGTCAATCTTTTCCTGTGTCTGATCATATAATGCGTCCATCATCAGGTCATGCAGTTCCTGGTCCTTATTGCCATATGCTGCGCCTGTCGCAAGACGTGTAATGTCGCACAGTGTGTAGAATCCGTTCATCAGGAAGCCGTTCGGGCTCATTGCGTATCCGCATACATCCCATTCGTTCTGTACAGCCGCAAATCTTGCGTCTAGATACTGTACTTCATCCATGACATTGATTTCGAAGTCTACACCGATTGCTGCCAGAGATGCCTGGATGACCAGGTTTGCTTCAGAGTTCTGGTTGGTGATAAAGCGGAGTTTCAGTTCTCCCGGCTTATATCCGGCTTCTTCCAGTAACTGCGCTGCCTTTTCCGGATCATATTCGATATGATTGCCGGGTTTCTCCCATTCCTTGTTGTAGCCGACGAGTCCTTCATAACCGAATGTGGTCATGCCTGTTCCTGTGCCCTTTGTGGCCGCAAGTGCCAGTGCATCATAGTCAATCGCATAAGCGATCGCGTGACGCAGTGTCGGGTTGTTTTCAAATACTGCGCCTGGTGCGGAGTTCAGTGTCAGTAATACCGGCCAGGAGCACGGATACTTCAGGACCTTGACCTTGCCG
>JAFRMA010000098.1 GCA_017430925.1 Solobacterium sp.
ATTTCATCAATGAATACATCCATTATTACAACTATGAGAGACCAATGTATAAACTGCACTATAAAAGCCCTGCGGAGTTTACACTCTCACAGGGCTTCCATCCGACTTTTTAGAACTGTCTACTTTCCGTTGACAAGTTCACTTATACCCTGCTCTTACTTCCGGATAAACCCCTGGTCTTCTTCCGGTAATTCTTCCGATGTGAAGCGTTCCGCGCGCATATGCAGATCGTATTTGTTTCTCAGTTCCGCGATCTTCGCCATCATCGGTGACGTGTGGTGCAAATCTATGGATTCCTGGTCTTTCCACATATCGATCAGCAGCACGGTCTCCGGGTCATCCATCGGGAAGAAGTATTCATAGCGGAGATTACCTGCCTCCGCGCGGATCAATGCGGCTGTACCGCTCTCTTCCATTTCCCGGGCAAATTTACGGGCATTCCCGTTGACTCCTGTATAGTATAGATTTACTGCAATACTCATTGTTCACCTCCTGTAGATAAAAGAAACACCTTGCGATGTTTCCATGTAGTTATTCTGCTTTTTCGAACATGTCCTTGGATACGCCGCAGATCGGGCAGCACCAGTCTTCCGGAAGTTCCTCAAAAGGTGTTCCGGGTGCTATACCGCTGTCAGGATCTCCAACTTCAGGATCATATACATAACCGCAGGGTCCGCATACATACTTATCCATAAATCTATCTCCTTTCCTTTATTATTTTCTGTTTTTCCTGTATTTACAATAGACATCTGAATCAGCTTTTTTTACTTGCTTGTTGTGATAAAAATATTTTCGTAATTTTAGAATTTCGGTCACCGTTGAGTGTACTTTATGAGGTACAATAAAGTCGAACCATAAATCATATATCGGAGGAATAATCTATGGCTGAAAAAACACCTCTTTACGAGGAACATGTTGCTTTAGATGGCAAGATTGTTGAATTCGCCGGGTATTTACTTCCCGTGCAGTATCCGACAGGCGTCATCAAAGAACACATGGCTGTCCGTGAAAAAGCGGGTCTTTTCGATGTGTCTCACATGGGAGAGGTCACGTTTAAAGGACCGGACGCACTGAAGAATCTGAACCACATCATCACAAACGATTACACCAGCTTGAAGCCGGGAAGAGTACGTTACGGTGTAATGTGCTATGACGACGGCGGATGTGTTGATGACCTGATCGTTTATTGCCGCGGTGAGAATGACTACTTTGTCGTTGTCAATGCTGCAAACCGTTTCAAGGATGTTGCCTGGATCAAAGAACATCTGACCGGTGATGTTGAATTCGAAGATGTCTCCGACCAGTATGCACAGATTGCTCTGCAGGGACCTCTGAGCGGTGAAATCCTCGCTCCGTACACAGAACTGCCGATGAAGTATTACAGCTATATCGACACAACCCTGTTCGGTAAGGAAGTCATCCTCTCTCAGACAGGTTATACCGGAGAATTTGGTTTTGAGATCTACTGCAAGCCGGAAGACGCGCCGGAAATCTGGAGAAAGATACTGGAAGATGACCGTGTGATTCCTTGCGGTCTCGGTGCCCGTGACACATTACGTCTGGAAGCTTCCATGCCGTTATACGGACATGAGATGGATGCGACTGTAAGTCCTCTGGAAACAGGTCTGGACTTCGGTGTAAAGATGAATAAGGAATTCATCGGACGTGAAGGTATCGCCAACCGTGTCAACCGTCATCGTATCGGTATCAAGATCACCGGCAGAGGTATCGCAAGAGAACATTGTGATGTCTATGTCAATGATCAGTTAGTTGGTCATACAACATCCGGAACACACTGCCCGTACCTGAATGGTGCTTATGCAATGGCTCTGGTTGACCAGGCTTACGAACTCGGCACACCTGTACAGGTAGATGTCCGCGGAAGAAAAATTGAAGGCGTTGTTACCGCATTACCATTTTATAAGAAGGAGAGTAAATAAACATGAAAACACCTGAAGAACTGAAGTATGCTAAAACCCATGAGTGGGTACGTTTCATCTCTGACACAGAAGTAGAAGTTGGTCTGAGTGACTTTGCTCAGGACCAGCTCGGCGATCTCGTATTCGTCAATCTGCCGGATGTTGATGCAGAAGCTGTTGAAGGCGAAGCAATCTGCGACGTTGAATCTGTAAAAGCTGTATCTGATGTTAACGCACCTGTAAGCGGAACTGTAACAGAAGTTAACGAGGCTCTGCTGGATGCTCCGGAAACCATCAACTCTGATCCTTACGGTGCATGGCTGTTCCGTCTTGCTAACGTAACAGATACAGAAAATCTGCTTGATGCTGAAGCATATATTAAATTCTGCGAAGAAGAGGCTCATTAGTCATGGGTAGTTATGTTCCTTCCACTGCCAAGCAGCGGGAAGAAATGTTAAAAGCTGCCGGTTTCTCAAGTGCGGATGAACTCTATCGTGATGTTCCGGAAGAGTTAAAACTTCACGGAGAACTGAATCTTCCTGCCGGTAAATCCGAACTGGAAGTAGACCGCATCATCAGAGCTCTCGCCGCCAAGAACAAGGAATATCTCTCCATATTCCGCGGTGCCGGTGCTTATAACCATTACATTCCTGCAATTGTCGGCAGTGTTGTAAACAAAGAAGAGTTTGTTACTGCCTACACACCTTATCAGGCAGAGATCTCTCAGGGTGTTTTGCAGTCCATCTTTGAGTATCAGACAATGATCTGTGAACTGACGGGCATGGATGTTGCCAATGCTTCTGTCTATGACGGTTGTGTTGCTGCTGCTGAAGCTATCTCCATGTGCCGTTCACCGAAGAAGAGAAAAGTCTATGTTTCTGCCGGTATCCATCCGGACACAATGAAGGTCATCAACACTTACTGCGGTACTGCAGGTGATGAGATCGTCGTTCTTCCGCTGAAAGACGGAAAGACAGATTTCTCTGCAGTAGACGGTGAAGGTGCTGTATGTCTGTATCTGCAGCAGCCGAATTTCTACGGTGTGATCGAAGACGCAGAAGAAGCCGGTAAGATTGCTCATGAAAAGGGTCTGACCTATATTCTGAGCATGGATCCGTTTGCGATGTGTCTGCTTCCTTCTCCTGCAGAATACGGCGCAGATATCGCAGTTGGTGAAGGTCAGCCTCTGGGTATGCCTTTATCCTTCGGCGGACCGTATCTTGGTTTCATGGCATGTAAGGAAAAACAGATGCGTAAACTCCCGGGAAGAATTGTCGGTGAGACAGTTGATACCGAAGGAAGACGCGCATTCGTACTTACCCTGCAGGCTCGTGAACAGCATATCCGCAGAGAGAAAGCTTCCTCGAATATCTGTTCCAACGAAGCTCACTGTGCTCTGACTGCTTCTGTATATCTTTCCGCGATGGGTCCGGAAGGAATGAAAGAAGCCGCCAGACAGTGCTACGCCAAGGCTCATTACCTGGCAGCGGAATTGGAGAAAGCTGGTCTGAAGCGCTGCTTCGAAGCAGACTTCTTCAATGAATTTGTTACTGCTTGTGATGATCCGGAAGCTCTGGTAAAGAAATTAGATGAAAAAGGTATCCTCGGCGGTCTTCCTGTTGAGGGAGGCATCCTGTGGTGCGCTACTGAGGCAAATACCAAAGATGAGATTGACACACTGGTAAAGGAGGTCTGTGCATGAAAACACTTTTTGAAAGAAGCGTGACCGGAAGACACTGTACCATCCTGCCGGCATGTGATGTTCCGGAATGTACACCGGAAGTCACCAGAAAGAGTGAAATGAGACTGCCGGAACTGTCAGAGACAGATATCAGCCGTCACTATACCGAACTGGCTAAACAGACCTTCGGTGTTAACGATGGTTTCTATCCTCTGGGTTCCTGCACAATGAAGTACAATCCGAAGATCAATGAAACCGCAGCTGCCCTGCCCGGCTTCAAGAATATCCATCCTACACAGGATCATGTACAGGGATGTCTGGAACTGCTCCATACAGCAGAGAACTACCTGTGCGAGATCACCGGAATGGATGCGATGACCTTCCAGCCGGCTGCCGGCGCTCATGGTGAAATGACCGGATTGTTACTGATCAAGCGTTACCATGAACTCAAAGGCAACACACAGCGTAACAAGATCATCGTTCCGGACTCTGCGCATGGGACAAACCCTGCCAGTTCCGCAATGTGCGGATTCACCGTTATCAACATTCCTTCCGCTCCGGATGGATGTGTAGATCTCGATAAACTGAGAGAAGCCTGCGGTGAAGATACAGCCGGATTGATGCTTACCAACCCGAATACTCTTGGTATCTTTGATAAGAATATTTCTGAAATTACCAAGATCGTTCATGAGGCAGGCGGTCTGTGCTACTATGACGGCGCTAACCTGAATGCGGTCATGGGTATTGTAAGACCTGGTGATATGGGCTTTGACTGTATCCACCTGAACCTACATAAATCCTTCTCCACCCCTCATGGAGGAGGCGGTCCCGGAAGCGGTCCTGTAGGATGTAAAGCATTCCTCGAACCATATCTGCCTGGTGAACGTATTGTTGAAAAAGACGGTGAATACGCATTGAGTCCCCGCGGTGCTGAGAGTATCGGTGCTGTCCGCGGATTCCACGGAAACTTCCTGGTTGTCGTAAAGGCATTCACTTATCTTCTGACTTTAGGTCGTGAAGGTGTTCCGGAAGTTGCCAAGAATGCAGTTCTTAACGCCAACTATCTGAAGCATCTCCTGGAAACAACCTATGATGTTACAAATAAGGGTATCTGCATGCACGAGTTTGTTATCACCATGGAAGAGATGAAGAAGATCAACGGTGTAAGCGCAATGGATATTGCGAAAGCACTGCAGGACTACGGTATTCATCCGCCGACAATGTACTTCCCTCTGAATGTACATGAAGCATTGATGGTAGAACCGACCGAAACAGAGACCAAGGAAACTCTGGATGAAGTTGCGAAGATCTTCCTCGAACTCCATGCGAAAGCTCTGGAAGATCCTGAATATCTGCACAGTGCACCGCATCATTCCGCGATCACTCGTCCGGATGAAGTAACTGCCGCAAGAAAACCGGTTCTGCGTTTCCCGTTCAATGATTAACAGGCTTTATCTGATTGAAGCCTCGGGAACAAATCCAACAGAAAATCTGGCTTTGGAATCCGTTCTGATGGATCAGGTGAATTTTCATGAGATGATCCTGTATCTCTGGCAGAATGACAATACCGTAGTCATCGGCAGGAATCAGAACGTTCGCAAAGAGTGCAGATTAAATGAAATCAAAAGAGACGGCGTACATCTTGTACGCCGCTCTTCTGGTGGAGGAGCAGTATATCACGATCTGGGGAATCTGAATTTCACCTTCCTGACGGATGATGAGAATTATTCGGAAGAACGGCAGTCCCAGATCATCTGTAATGCTTTAAGACAATTGGGTATAGAGGCAGAACGTACCGGAAGGAATGATATTCTCTGCCAGGGAAAGAAGTTCTCAGGGAACGCGTATTATCACCACAACGGCAAATCTTACCAGCACGGGACATTGCTCATCCACAGTGATCTCTCTAAAATGCCGATGTATTTACAGCCGGATCCGGAGAAATATAAAGCACGTGGTGTGGATTCCGTCCGCAGCCGTGTGACGAATCTTGCGGATGTGCAGCCGGGGCTGACAATCAGCCAGGTGCGTACAGCATTGATCCACGCATGTGAGGAAGAATACGGTATTTCTGCGGAGCCATACTCCTGGCCGGATGCGGATATCCTTGCGCAAAGAACCGCTAAATTTGCGTCACCGGAATGGATCTATGGACAGGAGCTTCCCTTTGATACATCTTGTGAGAAGCGGTTTCCCTGGGGCAGTTTACGTCTTGAATTCCGTGTGGAACATGGCGTGATAAGTCATGTATCGGTATGGTCTGATTCCATGGAACCGGATATCATTGATGTGATACCGGAGTTACTGCAGGGATCTCCGTTTCAATCCGAAGAACTCTGTAAGAAACTATCTGTTACAGATCATCCAATTTACAGAGATTTATGCGACTTATTAAAAGAACAGGTGTAACCCTGTTCTTTTATTTTGTCTGCACCCTGTTTTTGAAACGCCAGAAGAAATATCCGGCACTCGCTGACGCGATGCACAGGACGCCGTAAGATGCACCTAATAACGCAAAGAATGCGGATAAATCCAGATCCCCTGCGGCGAACCAGTGAAAGACCCTGCATAATAACGCAAGAATACACCAGACTATACCATAGATCACCGGTAATAAACGAAACCAGATTCCTGCCTGTTTTGTACATAATTGGTATTCTTCAAAGCCAAATACAGCTGCGGTAAAAATCGTAAAAATCAAGAGAGTCAGGCTGTTCATAAATCCACTTGCCTCCCGCATACTATGCAGATATTTACCAGTAATATACGAAAATACCACTGTCAGTCTGTTACTTCTTTTTCCACGGATCCTTTTTCAGAAGATCTGTTACAGGTTTGATCAGTTTCTTCCCTTCGTTTTTCCATCCGTTTGCTGTACGTGTGTAGCAATACGGACACTTGTTGGCACTATCGGGAATACTCTTCCCGCACTTTCTGCAGATCATACTCCATGTACCTCCTGTTCTATACCGGTGAAGAATTCCGGTAGCTCCGGACGAGTGTGAATCTGAATAAACCGTTCTTCCGCAGCACTCTGTTCAATCGCTTCGATTGTTTCCAGAATATGACACGCCAGTTCTGCAGAAGCACGATGTCCTGTATTCCTGCGTATGGCATATGCCATCTCGGCAGCACCCAGTCCCCGGCAATTCTCCGTATATTCATTTACCTGTTCAAGTATAACAGGTTCAGGCTTTTTACTGAAGTCCTGCGGGATTGCCGGCAGAAAGCGAACCGGATCCCCAAAGTAATTTGGATCTCCCAGCAGAAGGATTCCTTTCGTTCCGTAGATCACAAAATCTGCCCGATCATGGATATAGGATTCACTGTCATCGTGTAATGCGCCGGTGATTCCGTTATCCAGTTTGAGTAATACGGACGCAATCGACTCATTCGGTGTATCGATTTCTTTCCCGTATTCCGGTGACTGCGGCAGGATACAGATACGTTTCTGATATGGCGCTTTGATCATTGCGGCAGTCTGCGCAAAAGGTCCAAGTAATACTGCTATTGTTGTCAGATAATAGACTACATAATCCCGGAGTATTCCTGCACCTTTTCTCCGTAAGAACGGGAACATACTTGTCAGAATATCATTATTCCGGTTGACCGCAATACTGAAGCTGTTCACTTCCCCAAGCATACCTTCCTGTATAGCTTTCTTGGCGCATTGTATGGATGAACCAAGAAAGGTATCCGGTGCACATCCCAGGTACAGATTCTTCTCAGCCGCAAGCCTGCTCAGTTCTTCTGCCTGTGTATATCCTTCGGCAATCGTTTTCTCTGTATATACATGTTTGCCATGATTCAATGCGTCCCGGATCAGCTCTTCATGCGCTTCCAGCGGAGTGAGATTGATGATCATCTCGATTTCCGGATCATTCATCATCTCATCGGTTGTACAAGCCTGCAAGCCGTATTCCTGTGCTTTTCTCTGCGAATTCTCGAGATGATTCGCCGCAATACTTTTTACTTTGATCCATGGCGTAAAACGTCCGGTCAGATTTACCAGATATGCGTCACTGATTGCCCCTGCGCCAATTACTCCTGTAATCACTGGTTTCATAGATACCTCCGATTACTCTTTATTGTACTGTAACATCTTTACGCCGTCATCTCACAGAAAGGATCTTAAGAACGTTCCGGAATAATAATGCCCCGGTTGATCCGAGGCATCTTGTAATTTACGCGTTTTTACGATTACGGTTGAAGTTGATCAGGCATCCTGCCTTGACGATTTCACGCTCTTCAGCTGTCATTTCCTTGATGTAGAGGTGGATTTCCTTTGCCTCACCGTTCTTGATAACATACGCAGGGATTTCATCCAGAGTATTCTCTGTCAGAGCTTTGAGGATATTCGGCACATAGATGTAATCATCGACTTCGAAGTCTACCGGTTCGCCCTTGAGATGGAATGGTAACATACCCCAGTTCATGACGTTGGAGCGATAACGCTTTGTGGCATAATCCTGTGTGATATTCGCAAGACCGCCGATAACTCTCTGGCAGGAAGCTGCCTGTTCACGCGCGGAACCATCACCAGGCTTGTTTGCGTAGATCGTAGATCCGATCTCTGTCTCATCCGGCTTCACATTCTCGTTTCCGGGAATTGTATTGATGACTTTGAATACTTCTGACAGTTCCGGTGCTTTGGCAACGACATCTTCACCTTTACCTCTGGCAATTTCTAATGCGTCTACGACTTTTGTCTTGCCTACATACTGCGGATCGCGTCTGGACAGGGTGAATTCCGCAAGACCCAGCGGATTGGAACGGTAGGAAGAAGTTTCTCCGGAAGGAATCAGTTCGTCGGTAGTTGTGACTTCGTCAAGAATCTTTGAGCATACCTTCAGTAATACATTCTCTCCAAGAGGATGACGTTCCGGCCAGTCTTTGATATTCGGTCCGTAGAACAGAGGTTCTTCCAGATCTGCCTTGCCGAAGCCGAAGTATACTCTGGCGTCATAAGGAGCACGGTCGAAGTGGTATTCAGGAACATTGCCGAAAGCTTCCGGATACTGTTCCGCACTGGTCAGCAGGCCTCCGTTGAGAGCAGTTGCCGCAATACTTCTGGCATCCATCAGAGCTACCGCAGACATCTGTCCGTTACCCGGCTTGGAACCTTCACGGTTCGGGAAGTTTCTGGTTGTATGACGGATGGAAAGACCGTTGTGGTTCGGTGTGTCACCTGCGCCGAAGCACGGACCGCAGAACGCTGTCTTGATTACAGCACCGCTTGCCATCAGATCCGCAAGGATACCCTTACGGCTGAGGTCCATATATACAGGCATGGAGGAAGGATATACACTCAGTGTAAATTCTCCGGCACCGATATATTTACCCTTTAACAGGTTGTTCGCTTCTACAACATTGGTATAGTTACCGCCTGCGCATCCGCCGATAATACCCTGCTGTACCTGTAACTTACCGTCTTTGATTTTATCCAGTAATGTATAAGGAGCTCTGCCCTGGCTTACACCTTCCGCAGCCTTCTCTGTTTCTCTCAAAATCTCTTCCAGGTGTTCATACAGATAATCAATTTCGTATGCGTTGCTTGGGTGGAACGGAAGCGCAATCATCGGCTTGATCGTATCGAGATCGATGTATACACATCCGTCATAGTAGGCGACTTCTTTCGGATCCAGTTTCTTGTACTGATCACCTCTGCCATGTTCCGCAAGGAATGCGTGTGTATCTTCATCGGTTACCCAGATGGACGACAGGCAGGTTGTTTCTGTTGTCATAACATCGACGCCGTTTCTGTAATCTGTGGTCATAGACGCTACACCAGGGCCGACAAATTCCATAACTTTATTCTTTACGTAACCGTTCTTGTATACAGCGCCGCAGATCGCAATCGCGATATCATGAGGTCCTACCCATAGTTTCGGTTTGCCGGTCAGATAGATCGCGATGACTTCCGGGTAGTTGTTGTCCCAGGTATCACCGAGAATCTGCTTATCCAGTTCTCCGCCGCCTTCACCGACAGCCATGGTACCCAATGCACCGTAACGTGTATGGGAGTCAGAACCGAGGATCATCTTACCGCATCCTGCAGACATCTCTCTCATGTACTGGTGAATGACACCAACATGCGGAGGCACAAAGATACCGCCGTATTTCTTTGCGGCAGTCAGACCGAACATGTGGTCATCTTCGTTGATCGTACCGCCTACAGCATTTAACGAGTTATGGCAGCAGGTCAGTGTATACGGAATCGGGAATGTGTCCATGCCGGAAGCTCTGGCTGTCTGAATGATACCGACATAAGTGATATCATGTGAGGTTAATTCATCAAACTTGATCTTCAGCTTATCCATGGAATCACTCTGATTATGTGCTTCCAGAATACCGTAGGAAATGGTGCCCTTCCTTGCTTCGGTTTTATCTGCAGGTTTTCCGGTCAGTTGTTCTACTTTACCGGCTTCGCTCTCTTTTACGATTTCTTTCCCGTTTACCAGATAAATGCCTTCATCATACAGTTTAATCATTGTCTTCCTCCTGTTATTTGGGTTTTTCCTGATTTCAAAGTATACGATAATAGTTATAAAGTAAAATATATGATTTTAATGCTTTGGATAGATATTTTCTATGGACGTTGATCTCATTCTGTACACACAGCAAGGTCGCAGATTTCTTTATTTACTCCGAAGGATAACAGAGAGAAAAACCCAGAGATTGGATTAATCATTAACACAAACTCTCTGGGTTTCAGGATCAATAAATCACTTAAGATCTGTGATAAAATCCGCACATCCGGCATGATATACCCGAACTGTTGTGCCGAACAGATCCGTATCCGTATACGGAAGTGTTTTCTCCAATACTTTCCGGGATGCTTCATACAGTTCATCGATGAGTGCAGGCTTCACCGGAACGGTTCCATGACACGGATAGACCTCATCAAAGCATTCCCGGTAAGCATCCAGTCTCTTCAGGCCCAGACGATAGGCATGCATCTCACGCTGTACGCCAAACATGAAGATACGCCCATCCTGGATGGGATCACCGCTGAACAACAATCTGTATTTCGAATCAAGTACTGCGATACTGCCTGGAGTATGTCCCGGAAGTTCAATTACCTGCAGATCCCTGCCGCCAAGATGCAGGATATCCCCGTCATAGACCGGCCGGATCACTCCGTTTCCTTTCTGCGTATTATACAAGTTGGAAGCTTCTGCAGGATCCATATAAAACCACTCAAACTCATGGTTGCCGCCGATATGATCCCGGTCAGCGTGTGTGTTCATCAGTTCAACCGGCAGATTGGTGATTGCAGAGATTTGTTCTTTGATGTTTTGAGTGTTCATCCCGCTGTCCAGAAGAAGTGCCTTTTCCTCCCCGCAGAGCAGATAAAAATATACACCACCTTCATCGAACATCCATGTTTCGTCGTTGATCTTCTTGATCTCTGTGCTCATGATATCCATCTCCTTTTTCTATCAGGATTACAGGTTCTTTACTTTCCCTTCTCCTTGCTTCTCTTATCGTTGATGATCTGCATTTCTTTCTCTGTGATGATCGTTACACCGTTCTCCTTCGCCCACTTAATACATCCCTTCAATACCGTTGGCAGGAATACCCTCGGTACATTCACGATCATTGCACAGGCTTCATCAGTAAACTTCACGGTCGGATCAATACGGTCTGCCGCATATCGTACAGACTCTACGGTCGTCTTGCGCATCGGCAGTAACTCCGGAATCATCCATCTGTGTTTGTGATACCAGAAATACTTGGAGTCACGGTATCCGTAATCTACCGGACATGGCGGGAAACTGCTCCTCTTTACACCGTTGATGATCCCGTCATAGTATTTCTTCTTCATCAGGATCTTATCTATACGCAGTACAAAGTGAGCTCCGTATGGGGAAGTGATCCCGTTGAAATCATGATAAGATTCCAGTTCATAGTGATCTGATCCTTCCGGAAGAGTCTTAGTGTCTTCACAGTGTTCCAGATGATCCATCCATGTACACTCCATAGCCTGGAAAGATTCTCTGATCACCTTGGGATATACACCCTGAGGGTCCTGTTCTGCCATCAACCCATCCTCCAGAGTGAACATGAAGTCTTTCATCTTCTCTTCCGGTTTATCTCCCGGCCATCCCAGACGTACTGTTTCCTTGAAGTACTTCCGGTCATCCGGCAGGAAGTTAATGACACATTTCTTGCGTTTGATCAGATTCTGTGCTGTATTGCTGGAATTGCAGCAGGACAGCAACATTGCGTAGTAATCCTTTCCGGCAACATAAAACGGCTGTATCAGGGAATACGGGCCGCAGGTGGTCTTTCCGTCATCCGTCAGGGTACTGATCAGTACTACCGGCATCGGAAAATACAAGGATGTCTGGTAAAAGTTATCGACGATTCTCAGATCTTCAAAACTGCTCATGATTTTGTTCTCCTTAGTGTTTAGTAATATATCCTGCAAGGTGTAATATATCTGCCGCGGTAATGTTGTTGCGGGTTACCGATGACAGGATACTTTCTGTAAAGATAATATCCAGGCTGATATCTCTTTCTGTGCCAAAGCGTTCCAGCAGATGACGTACGCTTCCAGATACTTCCCTGACCAGACGGTTATGATAGGCATCCCGAAGCTGGAAGGTGCCCGGGACATTCCCGTGTTTCATCCAGATATGACGGTAAATCATTATGAATTCCCGCATCGCTTCGATTATACCTGAGAGTCCTTCCACAAGATCAGACGCATTTTCACTGACTTCACTCATCTTCTGAAGAGCTATGTTCCAGTCCTGAATCATGATTTCTTCCATCAGTGTATCTTTATCCGGATAATAGTTATAGATCGTTCCTACGGATATACCGCATTCTTTCGCTATATTACGCATGGAAAAAGCTTCTCCGTCTTTATCCAGAAGCATTCTCTTTGCCGTATCCAGGATTTCCTCTATGGATACTTTACTTGTTCTAGGCATTGTTATTTCCTCTATTCTTTGTGATAAAACTTGAACGTGTTCAATCATAGTTATTATAACTGAAACGAAGTATTCCCAACAACCGCGCAAGAGAAAAGTCCCGGATCAACGGGACTTATGTCTGTTCAAACAAAGATTATCACCGGGTACTATTCAATATCCATGGCTGCATGGTAACCAAGGTATACCGCGTTGGTAATGGTAGATACTCTCTGGGCATCACCGATGACTCTGACAAACGGGGCAGTTCCGAGTAATTCATCGACCATCTTTGAGCGTGAACGCTGACCAAGTGCACAGATCACCGTCTTACCCGGAACAAGTACTTCCTTACCCTCCGCGTCTTCACAGATGATCCCGTCTTCGGTAACTCTCAAGCCCTTGTGATTGGTATGTACAGTCACATACTTGTTGATCTCAGCCATCAGTAACGGTCTGTGACGTACGTTGGCATCCGGCGCCAGTTCACTGCGCATTTCCACGAGGTGGACGTTCTTGCCTTCCATGCCCAGATGTACCGCGCACTCACAACCCGCAAGACCACCGCCGAACACAACGACATCATCCTGTACCCTGTCTTTTTCCAGATAATAGTTATTGACGATGATGACGTTATCTCCGTCCAGTCCGGGAATCGGAGGTAATAACGGCTCTGAACCAACGCCGATAATCAATGCGTCGGGAGCTTCTTTCTCCACGTATTCCTTTGTCACTTCCGTATTCAGACGGATCTCTACACCGGCAGCTCTTGCGAATCTTTCATATGTGCCGGATAACTGGTACATCTCATACTTGAACGGCAATGCCTGCTCACTCTTCAGAATACCGCCGCACTGTGCTTCCTTCTCACAGAGAATCACCTGATGACCACGTTTCGCGGCGATATAAGCCGCATACAACCCTCCGGGTCCTCCGCCTGCCACAAGCACCTTCTTCTTCACCGGTGCCGGGTAGACCACATCTCCCTCATCTTCTCTGCCGATCAGCGGATTTACCGTACAGCGGCGTGTAGAAGTGGAAGCTCTCTCTGCCATACAGGTGAAACAACGCAGACAGCGGACAATATCTTCATCCTGATTTGCCATGACTTTATTCGGAAGGAACGGATCTGCCAGTAAAGCTCTTCCCATGTATACAATATCTGCCTTGCCAGACGCGATAATCTCTTCCATCTGCGCGGGATCATTCAGACCGCCGATCGTAGCGACAGGTTTACTGACGTGTTTCTTGATTTCTTCCGCAAGGAATACATTTCTTCCGTGTTCAGTAAACATGGAAGGATGTGTGATACCAAAGGTCTTCTGGTAGGTTCCTGCAGAGACGTGGATCAGATCCACATACGGTTCAACCATCTGCGCAATACGTACACCTTCCTCCAGGTCGTATCCGCCTTCCACGAACTCCGCACCGCTCATGCGGAATTCAATCGGGAAATATGGTCCTACAGCCTCACGTACTGCCTGTAATACTTCAATCGCAAACCGGCAGCGGTTCTCCAGAGATCCTCCGTATTCATCCGTACGATGATTGAATAAAGGAGACAGGAACTGGTTGATCAGCCAGCCATGTCCGCCATGAATCATCAACAGTTCAAAACCTGCACGCTTAGCCAGACCGGCCACATGACCATAGGCTTCAACGATTTCTGCCATCATCTCCTTAGTCAGCGCCTTTACCGGCACACCATCCCAGCGTGTCGTGTCGGAAGGGCCCCATTGAGAAAGAGATTTCTGTTTCTTCTTATCCGTCATGTATGTACCTGCGAACATACCGGAATGGGATAGCTCCAGACTGGCAACCGCGCCGTGTCTGTGGATTGCATCTGCCGCATATGTGGCACACGCAAGAGAATTCAAAATACTTTCATCTAAGTGGTAAGCATGAGAACCGTCGGTTTCCGGATGTACCATGCACTCTGAAACAGTAACCGCGGCAGCTCCGCCTTTAGCGCGTAATTCGTAAAAAGCTCGGGATTTCGGACCGATACAGCCATCGTTGGTGATATCTGTGCCTCCCATCGGTGCCGAGAACATGCGATTACGAAAAGTAGTTCTTCCTAACGTAATCGGACTGCATAAATGTGGAAATTTCTGCTCCATAAACGTTCTCCTGACTATTATGATAAAAAGATATGTTGATTCCTGAAAAAATCATATCAGTTTTCAGCATATCTTTAAAGAAACCAAGATAGAAATTATGTCTTATTTACCGAATTCTTCTTTTAACAAGTCAATGAGATATCGTGTAGATCTGCTCAGGTACATTCCCTGACGGTATACCGCACTGACATCCCACTGGGCATCCGAACCGACATACCGGAAACATGGTATCTCATGGATTCCTCCCTGGGGAATGATCGCTCTTTCGGAAATGATCGTTGCGCCAAGGCCTGCTTTAGCCAGCTGTACAGCAGTAATCCCGGAGGTGACCACAACCATTTCTTCCGGATTCAGTCCTGCTTCATGCAGGATACGCTCCGCGTATTTACGGATATACTGTCCTTCTCCCATCAGGATAAACGGTATATCTTTCATCTTGGACAGATCCAGTAATGCCGGCTGGTCATCACTTTCTTTCTCCAGGATCATCTCCTTTGTGATCATACTCTGATCTGCTACCAGATATAGTTTCTCCTTGTAGATCAGTTCTGTCTGTAATCCCGCGGGAAGATCATCGGTACGTCCGGGAAGTATGGCCAGATCCACAATACCATTTTCCAGATCATGAACGATCTGTGATGAGCGCGCTTCCTTCAGGCGAAGTGCCACTTTCGGGAAACTGCTGCGGAATCTCTTGAGTATTTTCGGTAACATATATCCTGCCCGTTCTGTCGGTATGCCCAGGTTGATTTCTCCGGATTCTTCATTGCCGATATCATGTAGTTCTTTCTGCAGGCTGTCATACATGGCAAGGAGTTCTCTGGCTGTTTCCACGTAACGTTTTCCGGCAAAGGTCAGAGTGATTGGTGTGGTCTTGCGGTCAAAGAGTAAAACTCCGTTTTCTTCTTCTACTTTGGAGATGACATAACTCAGTGAGGGTTGTGATATATATAGTTTCTTTGCGGCTGCCGTAAAACTCTGACATTCTGCTGTCGTTACGATATACTTCAGTTCACGAAAATCCATAATTGTTCTCCCTGGCAAATATACTCTAATTATTCTAACATACCTGTGTTTCAACTATAAGGATGTGGTATGATTAGTGTAGGTAAAAGGTTTTACCAAGCATATAATCGGAGGTTGTAATTATGCGGACATTTACGATTGCAACATTGCCAGGTGATGGTATCGGCCCTGAAATCATCCGTGAAGGAGTGAAGGTAATTGAAGCCGTAGAGGAAGGTTTTGACTCTTTCAAACTAAATTTTGATTATTACGATGCCGGTGCAGCATTCTACCGCGATACCGGTGTGATCATTGCCAAAGAAGTTGAACAAGCGATGGATTCCGCGGATGCGATCTTCCTTGGGGCTATGGGACTTCCCGAAGTTACTCTTCCTGATGGTACAGAAACCCAGGGAATCATTATCAACGGTACAAGAAAACGTCTGAATCTGTTTGCGGGCGTACGTCCTATCCGTCTGATGCCAAACGTACAGTCACCGCTCAAGGGAAAAGATAAGATCGACTTTGTGATCGTCCGTGAAAGTTCGGAAGGATTATTTGCGTCCTTCATGTCCGGCGCAAACGTTTATGACAAAGTATATGCAGATACGATGATCATTACCCGTGAAGGAACAGAGAAAGTTACAGATTACGCATTCCGTTTATCTGAGAAACGTAACGGCAGACCTTCCGATGGTAAGAAGGTCGTCACCTGTGTAGACAAGTCCAACAACTTCACCTCTCAGGCATTCTTCCGCAAGATCTATAACGAGGTCGCGGAAAAGTATCCGGAAATCGGCAGAGATTACTCCTATGTTGACGCCATCAACATCAACCTGATCCTCCATCCGGAGAACTATGACGTACTTGTATCAGAGAATATCTTTGGTGATATCATTTCCGACATGGCAGCGACATTGGTCGGCGGTATGGGTATGGCTCCTTCCGGAGATATCGGTTATGATCATGCGATGTTCCAGCCTGCACACGGCTCAGCTCCTACACTTGCAGGAAAGAACGTAGCAAATCCGATTGCGACGATTCTCTCCGGTGCCATGATGCTTGAATGGCTTGGAAACAAGTTTGGCGTAGAAGATATGGTCAAAGCTTCTGAAATCATCACAAAAGCAGTAGACCAGGTACTGATCAACGGACATCTGACCAGAGATATCGGTGGTGATACATCCACATCAGACTTTGGTGACTATACCGTTGAAGAGATCCGCAAACTCATCTAAATCATTACGTTTATGACAAAAGAAATACCTCCATATCCCTAAGGATAAGGAGGTATTTTTTCATTCAGGCAATATTCTGAACAACACTATTCTGCTGCACGCTTGAAGTGTTCAAGGTTCAGGATATAACTATCACAGGAATTCCCCTGAGCGAGTTCTTCAACATAGAGACCGGCTTCGATCAACTTGTCAAAGTCGATACCTGTATCAATACCCATACCCTGTAACATGTATACCAGGTCTTCTGTGGAGATATTTCCGGTAGCACCCTTGACAACATTACAGCCGCCTGTACCTGCCAGTGAAGAATCAATATACTCTACGCCTGCGTCAATTGCCGCAATGACGTTCGCAAGACCGGCGCCTCTGGTGTTATGCGGATGGAATGCCCAATGCTCAACATTCGGGTAATATGCCATCATATCCGTGAAGAACTGTCTTACCATGACCGGAGTTGCCAGACCGGCAGTATCATTCAGAGAAATATCCGTTGCGCCGTTCTCCAGGAAACAGTCAATGATCGTACGCAGTGTATCATAGGTGATCTCATCACCGAACGGAGACGCAAATGCCAGAGAAATCGATCCCAGCAGGGCAACGTTGTTTTTCTTCGCAACATTTCCGATTTCAGTAAAGCCTTTCAGGCCTTCTTCCAGAGAACGATTGGTCATCAGTTCAAAGTGCTTCCGGGAAGCAGAAGTATTGATCTTGAACTTATTACAGCCATATTCAACAGCCTGTCTTGCGCCTGCCGGAGTCTGTAACAGAGCTCTGTAGACAACGCCTTCCTTACGGTTCATCTTCGCGAACACTTCCGGTGTGTTGGCCATCAGCGGGAATGCGGTGGTATCCGGCAGGAAGGAACCTACTTCGATTTCCTTGATTCCGGCATCAACCATCATATCCAGAAGACGTACTTTTTCATCCGCGCCTACCATAAAGGGCAGGTTCTGCATACCATCACGTGTGCTTACTTCACACACTCTGATTGTTTTCGGTACATTAAACATATTTGTTACTCCTATTCTATACTTCCGTCACCCTGACGCTTGTACTGCTCAAGGCGAAGAAGATAACTATCCCACTTATCCGCAGGAACAAGTTCTTTGGTATATTCTCCGGCAACCAGAAGCTTCGCGAAGTCTATACCTGTTGTTACCCCAAGACCATCCAGCATATATACCAGATCTTCTGTAGAGATGTTTCCTGAAGCATTCTTGAATACCGTGCATCCTCCTGTACCCGCAAGGGAAGAGTCTACGTTCAATACACCGGCATCAATTGCGCTGAGTGTATTTGCCAGACCCATACCACGTGTATTATGCGGATGGAAGCACCATCTCTCTACGTTCGGGAATTCTGCCATCATGGCCTTGAAATACTCGTTAACCAGACCCGGTGTAGCCATACCTGCAGTATCGTTCATGGAGATCTGTGTAACACCGATATCCAGGAAGTTGGAGATGATCATACGCAGTCTGTCCAGAGGTACTCTGCCGTCATACGGAGACTCAAACGCAAGGGAGATTGAACCAAGTAATGTGACATTGTTTTCTGCCGCGATCTGACCGATTTTGGCGAAGCCTTTGATTCCTTCTTCGATCGACTTTCCGGTCATCAGTTCATAGTGTTTCTGACTTCCGGAGATATTGATCTTGAACTTATTACAGCCATGATCTACAGCCTGCTGAGCACCTGCCGGTGTCTGTAACAGAGCTCTGTAGACAACACCTTCTTTACGCTCAAGATTGTCAAAAACATCCGGTGTGTTTGCCATCTGATTCTTAGCTGCGCGGTCATCCGGCAAGAAAGATCCTACTTCAATCTCTTTGATTCCCGCATCAGTGATCAGGTTTAATAGTCTGACTTTTTCCGGAACTCCAATCATGTAAGGAAGTGACTGGAAGCCGTCTCTCGTACAAACTTCGCAGACGCGTATTTCTTTAGGTGTATTAAACATACATACACCTCCTTTCTGATACTACAGGTATTTCTCAAAGAACGCAGTGGCTGTCGCAATTCTCTCGGCATCTCCGTCTTCATGCGCAATGCCCGGGATGATTGCCAGTTCTACTGTTTCTACACCGTTATCCAGGTAATTCTGCTGCAGTGTCTTCATCCGGTCAACACGGTTTGTGCCATACTTGGAATCACCGATAAACAGGTTGTCTTTTTCACCGACAACGATGATTACAGGTACCTTGCGGATTGCCGGGAGATCCAGTTCCTGACCGAAGACCTTCTTGAAATCCTTCACACCCCAGTAAAAGTTTTCTTCAAAATCGAGGTATGTCGGTCTGCCGGGCGCGCCGATATTCACTGCTTTAAGACGATCCGGGTGCAGATACAGGAAACGATGGACAAACTGTCCGCCGCCGGAATGACCGAACAGGAAGAACTTCTCTGTTTCAATACACCCCTCATAACGGGCTGCCATATCATCGATCATATTCAGCAGGACCTGATCATAGAAGATTCCATCCTGATGAACCATCTTATACGCATTGAAATCGTCATGTACAACTACACCACTCGGGAATAACGGTGCCAGAATTGCGGCATTGTGCTCATCCGCCCACTTCTTTGCCAGACGTACATAGTGCTCGGTTGCGCAGCCGGTGCCGTGAACCAGAACAACTAACTGGTAATGCGGATTCTCTTCCTCATAAAAGCTGTCCGGTACATGTACCCAGTACGGGAAACGGGGATCACTCGGACATGTCCACAACATGTTCAGGTCTGCGTTTCCGAACAGGTTCTTACGTGTTTCCTTGGTTAACCCTTCAGTTAAACTTGCCATTGTAGTACTCTCCTAATCTTTGTCCTGGAATATCCAGCGCACTGCGTCCGGGAAACGATATCTCCATTCCCTCTGGTTATGCATTGCGTCAGGATAGATGTTGTATTTGATGATATCTGCAGGAACTCCGTGTTTCAGGTAGTTCTCATACATCATGTTCGCGCCGTCCAGGAATTCTTCTTTCGTGGTCATACGGCCGAATTCGTTGGTTCCGACATCCATATACAGATATTTCAGATGACTGTAGGAACCGTTATCCAGAGATTCCTGGAGTTTATCCAGCCAGATACAAACCGCGGAACTCATCGCAATGATCCGATGGAAGGTTTCCGGGTGAGATACTGCCGCATAGACTGCGCTCAGACCACCTGTACTATATCCTGCATATGCTGTATTATCCGGATCCGGTAATGTACGATATATCGCATCCACGTAGTTCTTCAGGTCTGTAACCATCCACTGCAGATATTCCTTACCTAAACCGTCAATATGCGGTTCAAACTTCTTTTCAGGCGGTACATCAAAATCCTTGGTATACGGTGAATACTCTGCTGTACGTTCTGCCGGATCAAATGGTGCTGAGATTGCCACATAAATGACCTGGGGCATAAATTTGCCGTAATCATCCATATACTGTTCCAGACGAAGGCTTTCCGCGCCGCGGTATGTCTGGTCATCTCTGTACAGATCCTGACCATCACTGACATAAAGTACAGGATAACGCTTATCACTGTCTTCATAGCCTTCAGGCACCATGATCCTGACCAGAACAGGCCGGTCATTGATCGTTGTTATACATGTGTTATATTCATCTATTCTCATATTATTTACTCCTAATTAATATCCCTGTATACCCAGCGTATAGCATCCGGAAAACGTGGACGAAGTGATGTATGATCGTGTACCACACTTTCTTCACATATCCGGAGAAGAATATGATCCTGGTCAAAACCGTAATCCTGCAGTCTCTGATAGACTGTATTTGCACCGTCGATGAAATCCTGCGGTGTTGAAAAACGGCCATGATCATTGATACCGGTATCGATATATACATACTTCAACTGGTCCAGATTACATCTGTCCATGGTTTTCAGTAATTTGTCCATCCAGATATTTACGGCGCCACTCAGCATAATCACCCGGGAAAATACACGTGTGTATTTCATTCCCGCATAGATACTGAGTAAACCACCGATACTGAATCCGCCGATCCCGGTATACTCCGCTTCCGGTTTTGTCCGGTAGTTGGAATCAATCCAGGGCTTTAGTTCCGAAATCAGCCAGTTTAAATAGATCTCTCCCTGTCCTTCGATATCCGATTCAAAGTATACCCCTTCAGGCACATCAAAATGCTTTGTATATGGCGCATACAATCTTGTGCGTTTTGTGTTATCCGGCGGGCAGTCAATACCCACAATGATGACTTTCGGCAGATATGCGGCAAATTTGGAATAATACTCGGCATAACGATAACTATGCCCGTCATACGCATCTTCGTCATAAAAGATGTCCTGTCCATCCTGCATGTACAGAACCGGATATTTCTCTTTCGTCTCTTCATACCCCTCCGGAGTCATGACCCGGAAAGTAACATCATAGTTCAACGCTGTGATTTTTGACTGAAATGTCTGAATATCCATAATTAGACCTATTTCTTTTTCAGTGCTCTTATTTCCTGCGGAACGATATCCAGGATCTTCTCTGATGTTTCAGGGATATAGAGCTTCCTGTCTTCATGGATCGTCCCTTCGTATACCTTTTCTTTTGCTATTGTTGTCAATGAATATTCAGTATGTACCATCTCTTTGCGCTTACCTTTTTTCATGGTTTCCAGAATTTCTTCATAGATGAAAAATTCAACGACAAGATACTGATTCATACGTATCGCTTCATTTCTCAAAAGTTCCTGATGTTTCTGTTCATACAGATCCCAGGAGATCGCCTTTAGATCAAGTTCTTCCGGACTGCGCTTCAGTACATCTTCTTTCAGATCAAACAAATATACGACCTGCGCCTCAATGCCATAGACTACATTCTTTACAAAGGGATTATCCATCCGGTAGAGATGTTCACCATCCCGGATCAGTAATACCGGCTTGAATGATTTCTGATTCCGCAGATACCCGAAAGCATATACACAATCTTCCGAGATTCCATGTTTTATGAAGGTTTCTTTTAACTGACGCAGATTCTTCTGTTCGATCTCCGTGTATTCATCAAAGAGTTTGTGTTTCTTACGATTGATCACCAGCGAGACCAATATCAGATATACACCGGCAATCAAAAGGAAAATACCGTTCTGAGTAAACATATATAAACTTGTAGGAAAGAGTAACAGAACCAGATAGGAACTCTGTTCCTGCCGGATACGTTCATGCCTGGCCGTATATTCTTTATACGGACCATTTACCTGATACTGCGGCGTGAATGTACTTTTCTTCCTAAACAAACCCATAGTTTTTCCTCAGAACGGTATTCAATTATTTATTGATTATTGTGATCGCAGTTTGTCCGATTACATCATGCCGAACAATACACTGGCGACAACAAGCATCAGAGCACCACCGATACGGGAAGAGATCTGAGCATAGCTCATCATATCCATACGGTTGGCTGCACCTAATACCTGAACGTCACCGGAACCACCACCGTTAGCCATACAGAGACCAGCGGTAATGATCGCTTCGATCGGATAGAACTTGAACAGTTTACCAACAAAGAACGTACCAATCATACATCCGACAACTGTCGCGAACATGCAGAAGAGACTTCCGAGGTTAGCGAATGCACCAAGGTAATCTGTCAGACTGGAGCCGATACCAACAGTGATCATCAGCGGGAAGCTCATGTACTGAACGAAGAATCTCTGCATTGCACGAGCACCTGCACGAATTTCAACCGGGATAATACCGGAGATGTTCAACAGAGCAACCAGGATGACCATGAATGCGAATTCATGAATAGAGAAGCCAAGACCTGCTCTGTTGATGAAGGAAATGTTCTTTCCATAGAATGTAGCAATCTGGAAGCAGAACAGACCTAACGCAAGACCACATGCATATTCCTGAGGTCCGCACTTAACTTTGTCGATCGGATCTTCACCGGCAGCCATGTTGCCTTCTGTCTTCATTAACTGACCATGACCATTCCATTCAGGCTTTCTGTCACCGATTCTGTTCAGCAGAGCGCCGAAGATAACTGCGAAGAGGTTACCGATGGAGATAACTGCGAAACTCTTTGCCCACCATGCGGAAGCCGCCTGTGTAGCAGCATCACCTTCCAGACCTAAAGCGGCCGCGTACATCTTGGACATCGGGGTAATACCAGCACCGTTACCACCGCCCATGATCGGAACTGCATAGTCCATCATTGACTGTACGAAGCCAAGTCCGAACACTGTACCAACAAGACCGCAGAGTAACATAGCACATGCAACACCACCGATAATTGTCGGGATATATCCTGCGAAGGACTTGATCAGCATCTTTCTGTCGATGGATAATACTGAACCTGTAATCAGAACCAGAATATAGAGGTTCAGGAAGCCTGTACCGCCGTTGAATGTATTCAGAGCAGCGACAGTATTCTCACCAAGCAGATGGAATGTGTTGAAGGCTGCAGCTGTGAGGGATGTAAATAACATACCGCCGCCCAGCCAGTCTTTCCATACAGGAATGTGGTTACCAATCCAGCCTAAGCAGGAACCGACAACCAGCGCGAAGCCGAGAGCACCAACCATGTTGGTGATCATCTTGTCTGTCTTTCCCAGAATCATGAAGACTACTGCCATAACAGCAATCATCCAAACGGGGAAGCCGAGAATTTTTGTTTGAGCTTTTTCCGTACTCATAACGCCCCTCCTATAGATAATTATTTAGGTAAAACGGTTTACCTGTAAATCTACTTTAATAATGGAAACGCTTTCTGTCAAGCGTGTTCACATAATTAACACATATTTTTTCTAAATTTCGTACTTCTTGTATGTACCTTCGCACGGATTGCCTTTGCATACATAGGAACACTGATTCTGGAAATCTACAACGATACTGGCTACTGTCATCACCCCATTCATGTCTGCAGGATCACCGGAATTCGCATGATTACAGATGGAGTTCGGATAAAATTCATGATCTTTCATGCACTCCATGATAGATTCAACGGTGATATTCCCATAATCGTGGTAAAGCAGACTTGCCAGTCTGACCTGACGATTTCTTGTCGAGGATAAAATACCTGTGGGACCCTTATCCTTGCTGGGATCTACTGAGAAATGATTCGCATGCGTCACAATACCACCAACCGGATGAATCAAATCACAGCCCATCGGACTCGCTTCAATATCCACCGCTTTGTCTTCTGCACCGGATACCAACACAGAGTTGTTGGAAACACTTCTCTTAATACCTGTGATCCAGTTGAACGCTTCTTCATATGTCTTGCAGGCAAGTACTTTTCTTCTCAGGAAACACACCGGAATACCACCGCCCGGGCCGTCATATTTGGATGCGATCATATTGTTGCACAGACCGATTCCGTGGTTGTTATAGCCTTCTCTCAATAACTGACCTGCTTCAGTAAGGCCAAAGATTCTCGTTCCATCTTCTTCGATAATATGCAGTAATACGATCTTATCCAGTACACCAGGACGATAATCCCAGTTCTTGACCATAATCGTACCGTGATTCTTGGTTGCTTCCGCAAGAACCGCCCCGGTAGTACACTCTGCCACAGGCTGAATCGGATAGTTAGTCAATTCATAACGTGTATTAAGCACCATCAATCCCTCAAAAGGAACACCAGCACCCTCAGCGACACCTTTCGCTTCTTCCAAAACCTCCGGCATTGCTTCTTCGATATCCGGCACAAATGCCATCGCTAGTTTTGTGGTGACTTCCCATGGTTGTCCCTTCCCTTCAAAGTAAGCACGATAATTGGCAATCCCTGCTTTGATTCTGTCTGCTGCGGCTTTACCGTATTGAACACCACGTTCAAAAGGTGTTGATGCGTCGATTACAATAACATCAAATTCTTTCATGATCTCCTCCTTAGGTTTCTCACAATTACAATATACCTGTCATTATTACAAGGTTATGATGAAAAAAAGTCATATACCCATGACTTTTATTCCTGATCAGATTTCGTTTGTTTTCTTAACCTGCCGTACAGCATCCTTAGTGATACGAATGAACTCTTTCAGTATGAAGGAGATTTCTTCATCACTTCGTACAGCTGTCTGGAAAGTACAAGTTTCTTCATCCCCTGCCAGCACACAGAATACCGGTGTATTGAGATATCCTCCCTGGAATTTACAAATATCATATACATAGGAGATCTTATCTCCTTCCACAGACATGATGTATGCCGCATCGATACTCATCATATGCATGATCGACTTTGGCGTGATATTGTTTCTTTCCAGGATATTCTCCAGGGATCTGGTGATCGCAAAGCCTTCCTTCGCGGTCACAAAGTCCTGTTTTTCCAATGTTTCCGGATGAATGACCAGAGGTGTATCAAAACTGTCTTTCGGTATTTCATACCCTTTCAGACATTCATGTGTTTGAGGTATGGTAAATAACAGTCTTTCCCGGCAGATCATACTGTAACTGATCTGAGGGTTATTGTATTCCGGCAGACTAAGTATACAGAGATCAACTTCATGATCCAGCAGTTTCTTTTCCAGTTCCAGCATACTGTCTGTGATAATATCCACCTGGATATCCGGATATAACTTCCAGAACCGGCTCAGGATAAACGGCGCCCAGTATTCCGCCCTGCCCGGTCCCATACCGACACGGATCTTACCGTGGTACTGTTCAGAGAACTGCTGCAGTCCGCGTTCCATTTGTTCTTTCTGACTCAGGATGATCCGCGCCTGTTTCACGAAATAAGCGCCTGCCGCAGTCAGATGGATCGGTGTAGACAAACGGTCAAACAGTTTCACACCGAGTTCATCTTCCAGACGATTCATACTCTTGGTTAGGGCAGACTGTGAAAGATACAGCTGGTTGGCTGCCTTGGTTATACTATTCTGTTCTGCTATGGTAAGCACATATTGTAATTGTTCAAAGTTCATAACGGTAACTCTGTTTTTATCTTAGCATTTTATCTATATCTGATAAATCGTTTTATCGTTTTTCCTGTTATATGCACAAAACGAAGTTATGCTATATAATACATCCATACAGGAGTTGATTCAGTTATGGGAGTTACCATCAAAGATGTCGCAAAAAAAACCGGTGTATCCGTGACTACGGTATCTTTGGTGTTAAACAAGAAAACCAGCCGGATTTCCGAGAAGACCCGTCAGCTGATTGAAGAAGCTGCCAGAGAACTGAATTATGTTCCGAATCAGACAGCAGTATCTCTGGTAACCAAGAAGACCCAGCTGATCGGAATGATCGTACCGGCAGACACATATTATCAGTACTCTGACTTTATCCGGTCTGTAGAATATGCGTGTAAAAATGCCGGTTACTATCTGAATATCTCCCTTGCGGAACATACTCCGGAAAGCATCGGGAAACAGATCCAGGCATTGATGCGTTATAACGTGGACGGGATCATTCTGGACCCTTCACTACTTCGTGACCCTTCGGATTCCCTATGTGAAATGATCCGGAATCAGTCCATCCCCATCGTCTCCACGGATCAGATCAATAATCAGGCACTGCCAAATGCCATTCTCCCGGACCACAAAAGAGGCGCATACATCGCTGCAGAATATCTGCTGGAACTCGGGCATACTTCTATAGGATTGATTACCGGACCGGATTCACTGAGTATTACTGCTTCCATGGTCCAGGGATATCGTGAAGCTCTGGAGTCTTATCATATCCCGTTTGCGGAAGATAAGATCTACTGCGGCTCTTATCATCTTCAGACCGGATATTCCGGGGCAGAACAGTTGATTAACGAATATGATATCTCAGCAGTCATCACTGCTTCGGATGCCATCGCATATGGTGTATATAAATACGCAAATGATCATCATCTTGTCCTTGGCAAAGATCTGTCTCTGATCACTTACGGATCTGGATCTTTGATTGACACCATGGGTCTTCCGCTGACTTCCGTATCGATCCATCTCGACCGGATTGCCAGAAAGTCCGTGAACCTGATCCGCAGCTATAACCATGAACTTGTAAATACTGAAGTCATTGAGCCTACGCTGATTGAACGGGGAAGTACGGGTAGAAAACTGTAGTCAACAGAATCATATACATAGAGTTAATTAAAAGGTAAGGATCCCGATCCTTACCTTTATTTGTTTTTATCTGTATACCGTTAAGCCTCTGCCGGAGAATCCTCTTTCTCCATATACTTCATCATGGCTTCAGCAGCTCTCTTGGCAGCTTCTGCCGCATGGACAACTGTCAGTGAACCTGTAACGACATCTCCTGCCGCAAACACACCATCCACCGTAGTCATACAATTTTCGTCCGTGATCAGTAAGCCTTTGCTGTTGCCTAACAGGTGATCGGTACTCATGATCAGTTTATCCTTCGGTCCCTGGCTGATCGCAATAATGACAGAATCCGCAGGAACTAATTCTTCCTTTTCTGATATGCCGACCACATGTCCTTCTTCATCCAGAATGGAATCCGCAAAGACAGGACCTTCCTCTGTAATTCTGCGGATACTCTTACCGTAGATGAACTCTGCACCATCCAGTTCCGCATAGGACATTTCATGAGAACTTGCTGTCGCATGTGTACCTCTCGCAAACATCATGACTCTCTGTACACCGTGGCGGAATGCAGTGCGCGCTACGTCCATCGCTACGTTACCCATACCGATGATTGCTATGGTTTCACCCAGGTCGTGGTTGCCGGGATTCTCCAGATAAGAGATTCCATAATGCGCATTTGCCAGGGATTCTCCTTCAATACCCAAAGTACGCGGACGCCATACACCTGTACCGACAAAGATCGTCTTATATCCATCACGGAAAAGATTATCAATGTGCAATGCTCCGCCGATCGTTGTATTCAGACGAATCTGTACCCCCAGTTTTGTCAGTAATTTCTGATACCGGTCAAGAATGGATTTAGGCAGTCTGAATTCCGGAATTCCGTACCTTAACATACCGCCGATCTTATCTTTTCTTTCAAAGATCGTGACATCATATCCGTTTTTGGCAAGAATGATTGCCACAGTCATTCCGGCAGGACCGGAACCAATAATTGCGACTTTCTTGTTTTTCAACGGTGCCCTCTCAACACTCATACGATCCAGATACGTGTCAGACACAAAGCGTTCAATTTCATAGAACTGTACAGGTGTACCCTTGCGTCCAAGAACACAATGTCCGATACATTGCGCTTCATGGTTGCACACCGTGGCACAGATTACACTCATCGGATTATTCTGGAATAACTCTTTTCCTGCTTCCATGACTTTCTTTTCTTTAAACAAAGAAATAATGTGGGGAATTGAAGTATGGATCGGGCAGAATTTCTGGCACATCGGTACTTTACAGTTCAAGCATCTCTGGGCCTCATTCTCTATATGAATTGGCATGATATATCCTCCTGTAGTTACCTTAATTATACTGTATTAATCTTGGTTTTCCTGATAGTAAATCATAATACCCGATATATATTCTTGTTTATACACACTTAGTTTTACAGTAATTCTTTTATTCTCTTTTTTCACCTGCAGTTTTCTTTGACATCTGGTTCTTCCTCCATTACTATCTTTAATGTACTCTCAAAAAACATGAAAACTATCCGACTGCTATTAATGACATTCTGTATGATGATCTGTTCACTTTTTCTCTCACCGGTAAAAGCCGAAGAGGTTGTCCTGGGCTTTGACGAACGCGGACGTGCATATGGTGCGCGCCGGGCAGTTCCTGCTGCGATTAACGTCTATGCCAAGGATGGCACAGTACCCCAGGTGGTCCATGAGAGTGGTGTATTTAAAGGGTGTGACTACGATGTACTTCGTGTGGATCCTTCAGAAGACACTTTTCTGGCAGTGGATTATTCCGGCCCTTCACTTCTTAATTATCTGTATGACAGTAATCTTACAGATAATGGGTATCACCGTGTGGGCGGAATCAACGCGAGTTATTACTCCGGAGATGGATGTCCTGTCGGGGCAATCCGCCGTTATAACGAATGGGCTTACTGCAACGGGATGGAATTATCTCCTTCCTTCGGCAATGGTTACGCAACCATGTATTTCAACAATACCAAGCTGGTGATCAAGTACCATGGCTGGATCAACGAAAGCTGGTACCCCTACGGGGATGGTATATGGATCGCGGAATCCACCGGTATCCATGCGTATGGTATCGATTCCAAGTACGCAATCTCCGGTTCTTATACGTATTTTGCGGATGGTATTGAACAGGATATTACCGGAGGTGCCAGCGGGAAACATACGACCCGGGCTGCTACGATATTTGCGCAGAGAAAGGATAAGCAGTATCTTCTGCTCACCTTCTTCGGAAGTATTACGGATGCGTCCATTAAAGAGTTCCTGCGAAAGGAAAATGTTACTGACGCGATACGCTTCGACAGCGGCGGATCAACACAGATGATCTATGAATCTACACTGGTTAATCTTCCGTATGTGAAGTCAGATTACAGCAAGATCGTTGACGACACACCGTTATTCGGCTGGGATGCGGTAGCACGTGGTTATCCGGCAATTCCCGAGGATAAGCGAAAGGATGTTCATATCGATCTCAGTAATACCGATATTCAGTTATACTCCGGTTCCATCAAGGAAGGCACTTCCCTCAAGGTCATTGATCAGGAAGGAAATGTGATCCTGGAACGTGATAATATACAGCACGACATGCACATCACTGCTGTACCGACATCTTCACAGACAAAGATTGAAAGTTCCAACGATAATATCTTCTATTATGACCGTCGTATGTACGGGAAGATCAGTCAGGCATGGAAATCCGGTAACAGTGATTGTCTGGTGTTGCTGGCGTTCTTCGAGGATATTCCAACCACAGCAGAATACTTTATGATCAATGTCTACAGTCAGAATAATCAGATCTGGTCATCCTGGTCTGCCGTACCGGTTGCGGTAACCATCCAGGACTCAAATGGTACAGCGAAAGAAACATATACGCTGGATACAGACAGCAATATCGAGATAGAGCCGGAAGAAATCGCAGGATATGTGTTTGAACGCTGGGAAGCTGGGGGAACCGTTACGGATATCCAGTTAAAACCGGTATACAGGAAAAAGACAATTTGGGAGATTATCCTGGAGAAGATCCTGGATTATGCGAATATGCTCTGGTAAGAGGACTATTTAGTCCTCTTTTTCATAAGAAAACTGCTGCGGATATAACCACAGTAGTTTTATACACACCTGTACAAGTACTATTCCTTGAATTGTGCGATGATTCTGTCTAACGCTTCCGCAATCATGACCTTGGGAGAAGACAAACAGATACGGGCCCATTCATCTCCATCTTTATCACTAAAGACAGAGCCCATCTTCAGCATGACATGCGCATTGATTATTCTCCGGTTGACTTCCTGCTCTCCCAAGCCGTATGGGCGGAAATCGATCCAGATACAGTATGTCCCCTCCGGCACAAGAACTTTCGCTTTGGGGAGTTCTCTGTGTATACGCTCTACAGCATACTCAATCAACATATCTACATACTCATTTAGTTGTCTTACCCACTCTTCTCCCTCGTTATATGCGGCAATCACAGCAGATACACCAAAGGGAGTAGCTTTGGCAGGATACGTATATTTCGCTTTTAATTCCGGATCTGCGATGATAACGTTTGTCATCATCAGTCCTGCGGTATTAAACGTCTTATTGATGGCGGTCGCGGAGATCACACCTTGCGGTCCCAGTACTTTCATTACAGGAAGACAAGTCAATCCTTTACGCACAATATCAATATGTACTTCGTCCGAGAGAATAATTACGTTGTGACGTCTGCAGATCTCTCCCACACGGCGGATTTCTTCTTCCGTAAAGATTCTTCCGGTCGGGTTGTGCGGCTGAATCAGGATGATCATGGTATTCTTCGGATCACCGGCAGCATGTTCCAGAGCATCATAATCGATCGTATAGTATCCGTCTGTTTCAATCAGCTGAATATCTACCTGGTGTCTGCCCAGAGGCCCGATATCCCGGCTATATCCGTAACTGGGCAGAAACAGCAGAATTCCGTCTCCCGGCTCAGTAAACGTCTCAATGCAGTTCTGTACTGCCGTGTGTGTGCCATCCATACATGGATAAATATCATCACGGTTGAACTTCCAGTCAAATCTGCGGGCAAACCAGCCCCTCACCGCATCATAGTATTCATCCGGTATTCTTGTATAACCGTATATCCCGTGTTCTGCTGTGCGGATCATTGCGTCAATGATCTCCGGTGCACAACGGAAATCCATATCTGCTGTATGTAATCCGATCATATCCTCCGGAAGAGGATTACCGGCATTATACCGGTCACGATTCGACTGAATATCTGCCCATTTACTGCTGTACTGATCCGGTTCATGTCTTCTGTCTATGACAGTATCAAAATCATATTTCATTCCTTAACTCCTATACCTCTTGTACTTATTACCATACGACACCTATGCCGTATACTTGACCAGCCAGTCCGTGATTTCCTTCAATCTTCTCAGACGATGTAAAGGTTTACCGCTTCTTGAGAGTTCATGGTTCTCCCCTTTGAAGCCGCAGATTCTCGTTTCTACACCCTTCCAGCGCAGAGCAGAGAATAACTGTACTGCTTCCGGGAATGGGCAGCGGTAGTCTTCTGTAGACTGGATGAACAATGTCGGGGTAACCGCGTTCTCCGCATACTTGATCGGAGATCTCTGCCAGAAGAGTTCAATAGCCTGTTGATCCAGGGGAATACCATTCTCGTAGGTTGTGTCATAAGAGTAATCCGAGTAGTAGAAATCTGCGACACGGTTGGAGATGGAGCGCTGGGATACTGCGCCCTTAAAACGATCAGTATGCGTGATGATCCAGTTGGTCATATACCCGCCGTAGGAACCTCCGGTAACGCCCAATCTCTCCTGGTCGATCTGCGGATACAACTCCAGAGCTTTGTCCACAAATGCCATAAGATCGTCATAATCCGTAGCACCGTAATGCTTGAGATAATCCGCAAACGCATCACCCTTACCATCCGAACAATGCGGATTACAGTAGATGACAAAGAATCCTGCGGATGCCCACATCTGCATCTCATGTGTGAATACTGGACCGTACGCAGTCTTCGGTCCGCCATGGATATCCAGAATCATCGGATACTTCTTCTCCGGATCGAAATTGATCGGCTTTAATGCGAATCCGGCGATCTCATCAACATTGAAACAAGTATATCTTTCCGGCTGTGCGACATAGCGGTCCTTCAGTACTTCTTCATTCAGGAAGGTCAGTTGTTCAAACTCAGGAGCTTTGTATATCTCCTCCAGTTTCATATTTCTCATGGCAGTAACGTATAACTGGTCACCGACAAAGGCCATATCATCTACGGACCCTTCCCCTTCAGTAATCCAGGTCAGGTTCTTTCCGTCAAATTTAATGACGTTAGAGCTTTCTTCCACGGTATTGAGGAAGTACACATCTCCGTTATGTTTTAACATCTGATGTGTTCTGCCGTAACGGCAGTCACTTCCGATAGAGTTATGGAACATCCATTCCGTCTTGCATACAGGTACGAGTTCACCATCCTGAATCACACAGAAAGACATACCGGAGATACAGGTATCAAACGTGGCCATGACATACAGTGTATCTTTCACTGCCAGAACTCTGCGCAGGAATACTTTTTCGTTGTGATAGATCTCCTGGTACTCCCCGGTACTGACGTCGTAACAGTAGATTGAAGAGAACATCGTCTTCATGGATTCATAGTTGTTTCCGACGAAATAAATCTTATTCCCAATGATCTCCGTGGCTTCCGCGTCCATGGTAGCTTCGGTGATCCTCTGTACTTCCAGAGTTTGCTTATTCACCAGGAATAACGCTGTACGTGTACCGTTGATAAATCCGGCACCGTTAAAGAAGAACGGATACTCATCCAGAATCAGATAATCCGCATTATCCTTTACACTCTGGTGATAAGCTTTCTTCGTCTCCTCATCACTCTTGTAGTAATCCGGGCAGTCTTTATGAATCGTCGCTTTGACAAGATAGTACGTCTCATTCAGATCCTGAATATCATTGACAGCCAGAGGTAACGTAAATGCATCTGTCCTGGTACCGTCAGTACCCAGCCAGCTGAACTTTGTCTCAATCAGTTCACTGTCGGTTTTTTCCCGGATCAGAAGCTTTTCTCCTACCTGGTATACAGACAGACCTTTCTGCTGATCCAGAATGATCTGATCTTCTTTTGTCTTAGGATCAAGCATGTGTAAAGACTGCAGATAACCATTATTTTCCATATCCGCAACGGTTACGGTAAACATCAGTTTATCTCCCTGACTGAAGAGATTGGATAAATACTTATACTGTGTCATTAATTCCAGGGTTATCGGTTTCATATACTTCTCCTTTATCTATCCCTTAACTGATTCATTTTCATATACAAACCAGTATAGTGCTGCTCTGGTAACCATCGGGTACGGAATACCATCTGTATCTGTTCCTCTTTTCAGATACTCCCGGGCTTCTTCTCTGGTCAATAGTGTAAAGTCACGGAATAACTCCGAGCCTTCCGCTCCGGCATGATTCAACTCACTTAAATCTTCTATGTGGATCTGTACAGCGACCAGAGCCGTACACTCATCCGTCATTCCCGGGGAATTATACATTACCGGCGCGAGGATCCGGATATCATCCGTATCCTTGACTTTCAAGCCGATTTCTTCTTCAATTTCGCGGATCATGGCAGAGATGACCGGGTTTTCTGTATTCTTGTCTTTCTCGTCAATTAAACCAGAGGGAATACTCAATACATAGTTTCCGATAGGATAACGGTATTCCGGGAAACACACCAGGTAGGCATGATCTCCGCAGTGAACAGACACAAAACCAGATACCGCATCCGGAAGAATATTCTCTGGTTCAGAGACAACAAGATCCTCCTTCTTTCTCCGGCTGGCATCGTAGTAATGTCTTCCATTCTCGTATTCCAGGTCATAGACCCGGATATACGGGGTATCCAATAAAGTATTGATCTTTTTCAAAACAGGTTTTTTCATCCCTAGAATTGTATCATTGTTTTCCGGGGTTTTGGGTAAAAGAAAAGGTCTGCCTAGGCAGACCTTCCGGAGTATTTACTTAATCAGTTTGAAGGGTTTTACATCCTTTACTGCTTCTTTCGGCGTGATGATCACCTCATCATTATCCAGATCGATCAGGATGTATTTATCGTTACCCATACCCATTTCTTTCATGTAAGTTAACTGACGGAAACCATGTCTTGTCTGCATACGTTCCCATAGATCGTGGTTCTGTTCCGCAGTCATTGCGTGAACCAGGTCTACACACGCTGTATCAATGGCACAGATATCCGTGGAAGCCAGGATACCGACATTGGGAGTAACGACAGGCTGTGCTGCCACACCCTCACAGTCGCAGGACACACTCATATTCCGCATGACGTTGACATAGGTGACATGTTTACCGAAGAAATCAATGGTAGCCTTGGTGGATTCTGTGATCTTCTCCATCAGTTCTTCTTCAACTACGCCCCAGTCATTTCCGTTCTTCGCGTGAATCATACCCTTGCCGATTCTGCCGTCTGCGCAGCCGATACCGATATTCTTGTTAGAACCACCGAAACCGCCCATGGTATGTCCCTTGAAATGAGTCAAGGTAAACAGAGAATCATAGTTAGTCATATGTGAACCGCAGGTCATGTGGTCAAACCACTTCCCGTTAACCGGCAGGTCTACGGTTCCCTCTTCATCCATGATGTCTACTTCACAGAATGATGTCCATCCGTTGACTTCCAGTGTTTTACGATGTTGTTCGGTTGTATAACGATCTCCGGTATAGTACGTGTTGGTTTCTACGATTGTGGCATCCTTCAGGCTCTCTTCGTTCTCCAGAACTTCCTTAACCCAGCTGCTTGGTATGATATTCGGTCCTTTAGGTTCACCGGTATGGAGTTTGATTGCGACCTTTCCGGTAATATTTCCGTTGACCTTTTCATAGGCTTTCATGATTCCTTTTGCGGAAAGATCTCTTGTAAAATAAACGATGGACTCATTTCCCGTACGTTCTTCGTAAGGAACATAAATACTGCCATCCACTTTGACTTCTGTCATTATCGTTTTCCTCCTTGAACTACTTATATTATAACTTGAATACAGTCTTAATTCTAATTGGAGTACACTCCGTGCTTCGCAGATGATCCGGTATCAGGCTTTGTTTTTGGCTGTATCCGCTAACGTCACCAGTACGATCGACAGTAACATCAGGAAGTATCCCGCCCACTGAATCCCCTGCGGTACCGCATGATAAAACAAGATATCCGTAATTACACAAGTTATAGGTTCAAACAAACTGATGAACGCCACCGAAGGAGAACCAATCAGTGCCACACCCTTCGCTGTCAGGATCATCGCTGTAACCAGGCCAAGACTTGAAGTAATCATATAGAAAATCTCTCTGTTCCCGGGGATATACATTGTACGCATGACTACGGAATATAAGAAATAGCTGATCATCGTCAGGCACATGACATAGAAGATCGTTATGGGTTGTTCAAGATCCTTGTAGGATGCTTTCTCAAACGCGATCAGGTATGTTCCCCAGCCGACACCGGAAAGTACAGCGATTGCCATACCCGTAATTGAACCGGTACCGTAACTGTAGATCAGGAGTATCAGAGCCGCCAGAGTACAGAAGATCGCATAATAAGTCAGCCGGTGAAACTTCTCGTGAAACAGGATACGCATGATGATGCACACCGCTACAGGGTAAAAGAAATGACATGCTGTGGCAAGGCCAAGACTGATGTACCGGTAGGAGATCACCAGCAATGTACTGGTGAAGATCGTTGCGCCTGCCCCAAAGATGATCAGATCCCGAAATTGTTCTCTGTTGATACGAAGAGAGTACTTTTTCCAGATAACAAACACAAGTACAAATACTGTACTGCACAGGAAGCGATATGCCATACTGCCGGATAATGTGGCATTCTGCGCAGATGTGATTTCCTTTGTCATCAGGGGCACAATACCGTAAATCACGGCAGAGATAATACTGTATACAATACCTTTAATCGTATCTGACTTCATCTTCCAACCCCAATTACTGTAGATTATATCCCCATATCCATTGACTGTGAAATACTGTTTTATCTATCCGGGTATAGAAAAAGTGCAAGGTATTCCTGCAGAACTGTCATACGGCAGCGGTTGTCCTCCTCTTCCGGGGAGGTGGCGGCTCCCTCTCAACGATTCTTTCGCCAGGAGGTGGTCACTATGGACGTGATTGGTATTATAGTCGCTGTTGTTACTCTTGTAGTAACTTCGATAGGCTTAGGCCTTCAGATAGCGTCTTATATTAATTCAACGAAAAACGATCGCCTATAACTCCAACATAGTCTAACGATCGTTTTCGTTAACTCAGAGGACAACCGTCACTGATGGTGCTTTTACGTATTATTTATACCACACCCTGTACCGGATTTCCTGGTGTAATCCGTACAGATCAGGAATCCTCTTCCGGAAAATTGATCTGTAATTTCGCGAACAAGTCTTCCAGATCCAGCCGGGCATCCATGGTCCGGTATACACGTATCTTTTTTGTTCTGGGATTTTTACCGTGAATATAGGTCATGTCCGGTGCAAATGTCGGTGGTTTGATCAGATCATAGAGATCTGTTCTGGTTGTCTCACACATCAACGCTGCAATCGTACCTTCATCTCCGAGAGCCCAGAGTTCTCCGTGCGGCCACCGCGGAAGCCAGGTATGTTTATTGTTGAATTCAACCATCTGTTCAAACAGATATCTGCCGATCTTTCCGTACGGTCGTACTCTAAGCTGCAGTTCTGCCAGAGATACCGCAAACTGCTTATATACAGGTTTCGGCACCTGCCATAACTCTGCATCAGATTTGAATACGACATTTGCGGCGTGAATATCCTGACTGAGATTAAACTCACTTTCCCCCTCCGGATAAGCACCTCCTCCGATCCAAATCACGACGATCTTTTTACAGATCTCTGGTTCCATAAGTATTGCGGATGCCAGATCCGTGATTGATCCCTGCATGCCTATATACAACGGTCTGGGATCATCCTTCATTGCCTGCTGAATAATAAACCGTGCCCCTTCAGAGTCTACCGGTGTCTCCTCATCCGGCATGGGAATACCACTTCCCAACAATACCGGATACTGTCCCTGCAGGTGCATCAGTTCCAGTATCTTGTCTATTTCTTCCTTACTGGCAATAACGGATTCTCCTGCAGGATATCTGCCGTCATTCAAGTCAAAATGTGCGGCGATAATACCTTCAACCTCCAGCTTATCTGTCATCAGGCAATGCGCCACGGTAAACTGGTCATCTGCCTCATTCTTACAGTCTGTGTGAATGATATACCGGAGACGTTTCTCTTCCGGTACCTGAAAATTATACTTAGGCCACATCTTCACTTCCTCCGCTTTCACTTTATCATATCCGGGGAATTCCGGATAATCCGGTTATACACAAAGTGCAGGGTATGTCTGCAGGGCTTTAGATTGCATCACAAAAAAAGATGAATCTTAACCGGATGAGGTTTAGATCCATCTTCTTTAAGAATTCTTACAGTTTATACGGTTTGATCTTTCTGACTACGTCAAGGATCGTACCATCTCTCGCTTCAAGTACAGCGACAACTTTGTCTTCCCACTGCAGGTCATCCGGACGGCCGACAAGACTGTATGCCTTTTCTTTCAGACTTTCGATCGTCACATGCTTGATTCCTGCTTTATCCAGGCACTCGATCAGATCCGGTCTTAACGGATTGACTGCGATACCATAGTCAGTAACCAGTACGTCTACACAGTCGCCGGGAGTTGTTACGGTAACCACATGTTCACATACGGTTGCCATACGTCCTCTGGTCAGAGGAGTAACGATAATACATACCTTGGAGCCTGCGGCTGTATCCGGATGTCCGCCCGGCGCGCCTCTCAGGACACCGTCAGAACCAGTCAATACGTTAACGTTGAAGTCTGTATCGATTTCCAGAGCAGCTAATACAACGAAGTCCAGTTTATTGACAAATGCGCCTTTATTTGCCGGATTCGCATACTGGGAAGCACTCATTTCAAAGTGATTCGGAGTCTGATTGATACTATGTACAGCATCCAGGTCAAAGTCCTGAACATCAATAACCTTACCGACTTTACCCTTCTTCAGAAGTTCAACCATCGGACCGCAGATACCGCCGATTGCCCATCCCATCTTGATGTTACGTTCATCCATCAGTTTCTCCAGGAACAGGTTGGCAGCCAGAGAAGGTCCGCCTACACCGGTCTGGAAAGAGAAACCTTCCTTGAAATACGGAGTAGAAGCGATAACTCTCGCAACATCCTCTGCCATCATCAGATCTCTCGGATTCTGCGAAATACGTGCAGCTGCAGAAGCAATCTTCTTCGGATTACCGATGGAATCAACAACAACGACTGCATCCACATCAATTGCTTCAACACTTGCCGGATAGTTCGGGAAATCAACGAGGCAGTCTGTAACGACAACAACATGATCCGCAAACTTCGCGTCGGTCATCGCATAGCCCATACTGCCGCAGTCACTCTTACCGCCGATACCACGGCAGTTACCTACACAGTCACTGGTCGGAGCTGCTACAAACGCGATATCGATGTGTACTTCACCTGCTTCAATCGCACGAGGTCTGCCGCCATGGCTGCGGATAATTGCCGGAGTCTTTAACTTACCAGCAGATACCACTTCACCCATACGTCCGCGGATACCACTGGTCTGGATACCAACTACCTTACCCTGTTCAATATAATCCGCAATCGGATCATGAGCACTACCCAGGGAAGTAGCCGCAATTGTCAGATCTTCAAGACCAAGCTCTTCGATTGCTGCTTTCATAACCATGTTTACGACATAGTCACCATCTCTTAAGTGATGATGGAAACTGAATGTCATACCACTCTTGGCGCCGCAGTCTCTTAATGCCTGAGCCAGTGAATCAACGATCTTGCTTTCCTGCGGTTTCTCATAACGGCGGGTTTTCGGCCCGGCTTTCTGGATATATTTACCATCCAGGTAATTCTTACCCTGATATACTTCCTTGCCGTTTACCAGCAATTCTTCCGGGATGTCTCTTCCTACAGCGTTTTTCATACCAGATCCCCCTCATACAAACCGCAAGCTTTAGCCAGACGCAGAGTTCTTTCCGCTCCCGGAATGAATGCGATATCAACCATCTTGCCGTTTACTGTAAATACACCGAGACCCTTGGCCGCATTCTCACGGAATGCACTGACCATCTGCTCAGCCTGAATGATTTCTTTTTCTGTCGGTGCGAATACTTCATGAACATAACGAATCTGTTTCGGGTTGATCAGACTCTTACCGTCAAAGCCCATAGCTTTGTTCTGCTGAACTTCTGCACGGAAGCCTTCTTCATCATCCAGATCTGTAAATACTGTATCAAAGCACTGTACACCTGCTGCTCTTGCGGCAATCAGCATCATTCCTCTTGCTGTTACCATATCGATACCATCTCTGGTCGGCTTTGTCTGCATGCACTTACGGAAGTCTCCGCCGCTGATTGCCACACCAAGCATACGATCCGATGCTGCACAGATCTCATACGCATTCAGAATACCCTTAGGGCTTTCCAAAGCAGCCATTAATAAGGTTCTGCCCTTTTCTACACCGAATTCCTCTTCCGCAGCTTCTACAGCTTTCTCTACGGTAATGACATCCTGCGCGCTTTCACACTTGGCGATACGGATACCATCAGCGCCGCCGGCAACACATACACGGATATCTTCCTGCCAGTGCGGAGTATCCAGACCATTGATACGTACGATAACCTCTGTATCACCGTAATCAATTGTCTTCAACGCATGGTACAGAGAGAATCTTGCGGAATCTTTCTGGTTTTCTGCTACGGCATCTTCCAGATCCAGCATGATACTGTCACAGCCGTAAATATAAGCATCTTTGATTAATCCCGGTTTCTGCGCGTTCATGAACATCATGGTTCTGCGCAGACGGTCTTTCTGTGGTTTCGGACGCGGAATCATCGAATCATTCCTCCCCAAGGAATATCCTTGTCAGCCTTGTCACAGCTGCGGAATACCGCACACTCAATACGAGCAGCCAGAGTACAGTCCAAAGCACCCTTATCCACTACCGTGATCTTCGCATTATCTACTTCCAATCTTTCCAGAGTAGCCAATACAGTCTCTTTAATCTGACGACCATACTGGTTCATGACGCTGCTGGATAACTCTAACTCAACGGTGCCGTTTCCCGGTTCAACGGTTACCTGGGCATCACTTGATTCAAGAGTACCAGCCATGGCAGTCTTTTTGATTTCCATACATAGCCTCCCTTTCGGTATTATCGATAATTTAATCGTAGTATAAATATGGATATAAACAAATATATTTTTCTTTACTTTTGCATAAATTATATCTTATATAGAAATAATTTAATTTAGATTTTTGTTTATGCGTGTTATCTCTCTTTACGCAAAGCGTTCAGGTACTTCATAACATCATTCTGTCCTTTGCCAAAGTACTCGGTAAGCCTGCGGTATTCGTTGTATAAGCAATCATATACTTTGGCATTCTGCGGATCCGGAGTGAAGACTTCCTCTCCCTTTTTCCCCAGTTTACCGGCTATCTCCGCAATCGATGTGTACCCGGTTATCTCCGGAGAAGCAGCAGAAATTCCCACTAACGCAGCTCCGTAACAACTGGCATTCGCGGTTCCGCACAGACGGATCTCACGGTTGCAGACATCACTGTAGATCTGTACCAGCATACGGTTCTTTGCGGGTATTCCGCCGCTCAGTACGATCTTGTCAATATGTACCCCGGTTTCTTCAAACTGTTCCAGGATCCACCGTGTTCCATACGCCGTAGCTTCAATCAATGCCAGGTAGATTTCTTCTGGTTTTGTCATCAGATTCATCCCGAGGATCAACCCGTTAAGATCAAAATCTGCCAGTGGTGTACGTACACCGTTAAACCAGTCCAGCGCCAGCAATCCGGAATCTCCGGCACGATATCCCTGTAACTTCTCCGTCAGAAGCTGGTGAAGATCCAGTCCCTTTTCCTCTGCTTCCTTGTGGTACTCCGCAGGAACGCAGTTGTGCGTAACCCAGCGGAAATGATCACCCACACAACTCTGCCCGGCTTCATAACCGTAATACCCCGGCAATATACCGTTGTAGACAAGACCACCGACACCCGGAACAGGTATTTCTTTTTCCGACAATAGTAAATGACAGGAAGACGTACCGACTATGATCATCATCGTACCGGGAGTTGTGATTCCTGCCGCAAGCACTGACGCATGCGCGTCAATGAATCCCGCAGCTACAGGAGTACCCGGAAGAAGCCCAAGCAGATCTGCCATCTCCGGTATCAGTTCTCCTGCCTTGTCTCCGACATTCAGCATGGGCGCATTCAGCTTTTCTTCCACAAGGTTTTCCAGGCGGGGATCAAGTTCACGGAGAAACTCACGGGAAGGATATCCCTGGCCATAACGATAAAACAGTTTATATCCCGCACCACAGGCAGCTCGTACTTCCTGACCGGTCAGTCTCATGACAAGCCAGTCTGTAACCTCCATAAACCTGGCTTTTTCGTAAACCTTCGGAGCGTGCCGCAGCGTTTCCAGAATCTTTGGCAGCATCCACTCACTCGATACCACCCCTCCATAGTACTTCAGCCAGCTCTCCTGCCGTTCTTCCGCAAGTTTGAGGATCTGTTCGGCTTCTGCTTCAGCTCCGTGGTGTTTCCATAGTTTGATATATGCCTGCGGTTCATTGCGGAATTCATCACTCATACACAGCGGGTAACCCTGATCATCCACTGCAATCATCGTTGTGGCTGTGACATCGATTCCGATACCCACGATCTCTTCCGGAGATACACCGGAGTTTTTCATAACCCCACAGATTACTTCAGTTAAACCATCCAGATAATCCTGAGGATCCTGCAATGCCCAAGTACCTGCCGGAGTATTCCTTTCCATTATCCCGTGAGGATAATCAAATGTACAGGAAGATACTTCTTCACCGCTGTGGATATCAACCAGCAAAGCTCTGACAGATAATGTACCGAAGTCCAGACCGAGCGCATATTTACTCTTCATCTGCGCATTACTCCCGCAAACTGCCGCAGTACTGCTCAGCAGCTTTACCATAGGCTTCAGATAAACCAAGATCCCATAACATCTGTAACATGGTAAACCGGTCACGTACTTCCTTGGCGGCTTCGACTGCCTGATGGATTTCTTCTGCAGGTACGCCCATCCCGGTCGCTTCCACAGGTGCACCCATACTGCGCAGCAATTCCACCATCTCTTCTGTCGCCGGTAATTCTTCACGGATCATCATCCGGATCTGCGGCCAGTTCTCCTTCATCCGCTTCAAACGCTTATTCCTGTGTTCAGGGTCATTCTTCCCTGCTTTCTTCTCAAGAGAAATGATCGCGTCTGCCGCATCCATGTAGTAACTGTGCATCTTCTCTTCCCAGGCTTGCATGTCAAACGGACGTTTCATCGCTTCCTCAAAATCCGGTTCTTCCTGTTCCAGACGGTGGTACAACCACAGGGCGAGGACCATTCCTACACCAACCTGTGTTCCATGTAATGCAGGCATCCTTCCGTTCATCAGCGCTTTCATCTCCCAGAAATGCGAGAAATGATGTTCACATCCCGATGCCGGCCGGGAATTCCCCGCAAAGCTCATCGCCAATCCGGTCAGTACAAGCGCCTCGGTCACTGCCTTGATTGCCTGCGGATTTCTCTTCACCACCAGATCTTTCTGTTCCATGACTGTCTGTAATGCCTTCTCTACCAGACCGACGATTTCTTCACAGTAATACTCATCATTGATCAAACGAGAAAGTTTCCAGTCCATCAGACAGGTATATTTACCCAGGGTATCACCCAGCCCTGCCGCGATCATGTGTATCGGTGCCGCGCACAAAACCTCCAGATCACCGATGATGGCTACGGGTGTATGGGCATCTATCGTTGTCTTTACATGCTTAAGCATCAGAGGTGCTCCAAGAGACGCAAACCCATCCATGGATGGAGCACTCGCCACGATCATGTAATCTTTGCCCATGCGGTGACTGACAAACTTACACAGATCGTTGATCGTACCGGAACCAACTGCCAGAATCAGTTCTGTATCCATCGGTACAGCCGTCAGGATCTCTCCGATTACTGCTTCATCCGGAATGACTTCTTCCTGGGCAAGAATGAGCTTTCCAAAGGATATCCCTGCGTTCTCCAGTTCCTGTGCCGCGTACTTCCCGGCAGCTTCCCAGATATTCTGATCTGTTACCAGAAAAATACGCTCATAACCGAATTTCCGGATATGCTCTGGCAGTCTCTTCATTGCCCCTTCATCAATATCAATCAGTTTAATGGGATTGTAGTGTATACGTCCGCAGGAACAGTGTATTTCTCTGTTTAGGTAGTTGTTCAAATCAAAATCTATACTCATCGTTCCTCCTCCAGCAGCTCTTTTACCGCATAAAGATCCGGTAATATTCTCCACGCTATCCCGGCATACTCTTCCCCCGGATACTTAAGATCCGGAATACAAATCACCTTCATGCCTGCTCTTTCAGCAGCCAGGATCCCGGCTTCACTATCCTCCAGCACAAGGCAGTCCCGCGCAGACAAACCTCCCTTTTCGCATACTTTCAGGAAAATATCCGGGGCAGGTTTTCCGTTACTGATATCCTCCTTGAATGCCATCGCGTCAAACATTGTCTCCAAACCGTGAATCCGCAGGATCGTTCTCGCTCTCTTCTCATTTCCGGAAGTTGCCAGGCATACTTTAACCTGATTATGTTTGAGGTACCGGATCAGTTCACGGGCACCGGGTTTCAGCATGATCGTCCTTAAGTCATAGTTGCTCAGATAATCTGTAACGATTACATACGCTTCATCCAGGGTAACCGGCAATGTAAACATATCGATCAATCCCTGAATGTTCTCCTTCAAAGATCTGCCGCTGAACCCTGCAGTATATTCTTCCAAGGTAAACTCTGCCCCGTACTTCTCTGCCAGAGCCGCAAATGTCTGATAGTACATCTTCTCACTGTCTATCAGTAAACCATCCATGTCAAAGATGATAGCTTGAAACGTGTTGTTTTTCTTCATATGATTACCTGTCTGATGAATCTTTAACGTTATTATAACATTGATCAAAGATGAAATAACCTGTATCGCCGGGATCAATAAACAGGTTTGTGTCATTTCCGCATTATCTCAGTGCTATAATGGCTAGGCAGAAAGGCATTCAGAAATGAGCGGACACAGACAGGAAAACAGAATCTCAAGACGTACAGCTATTTTGGAGGTGCTTGCGGCAAGCATCTGTTTTTCCACGGGCGGATTATTCATGAAATTAATTCCGTGGAATGCGCTGGCAATCAACGGTGTAAGAAACCTGATTGCGTGTTGTGTGATCGGAATCTATCTGCTTATCACAAAACACAAAGTAAAATTCAACCTGACAGTTCTTATCGGAGCTGTATCCATGGCCGGGGTAACGACCTGTTATGCCATTGCGAATAAACTTACCACTGCGGGAAATACGATCATTCTGCAGTATACTGCACCGGTGTGGATCATGGTTCTGGTCTATCTGTTCTTTGGGAGGAAACCGAATCGTACAGGTGTTATTTCTCTCTTGATCGTATTTGCCGGGATCTTATGTTTCTTCTTTGAAGGTCTCTCCACAGGGAAATGGCTGGGTGATCTGATTGCGCTGATTTCCGGAATATTCTATGCCGGTGTGTTCATGTTAAATAGTTTTGAGAAAGGGGATGCGCTTTCTTCGGTATTTCTCGGGCAGATGTTGTGCGGAATCTTCTTATCTCCCCTGGCAATGAAGGAAACAGACTTCTCACTTCCTGTATTGCTTTCCGTCTTCTTTCTCGGTGCCGTACAGGTTGGTCTGGCTTATATCTTCTTCACTTCCGGGACAAAGTATATTGATCCTCTTACAGCGTCTATTATCAACGCTCTGGAACCAATACTCAATCCAGTGCTGGTGGCTGTATTTTACGGGGAAAGACTTGGCAGATTGTCTCTGATTGGTGCTGCTGTCGTCCTTTGCGGTATCCTGTACTACAACATCAAAGAAGCGCTGGATACACGCCAACGTTCATCATAGCCCTTCTTTGAGTACTTAAGCACATAAAAACGAACCGTTTTGATGGTTCGTTTTCTGTTTCAGTTCTATTCCTGATCGTCCCAGTCCGGTGTCCAATTCAGATATCTCTGTCTCATTTCATCTGTAAATACTTTGTATTGTGTTCCGGTATCCAATAAAGCGATTTCCTTCATATCTTCATCACTGAGTGAGAAGTCAAAGATATCGATATTCTCCCGGATATGTTCCGGGGATTTGGAACCAGGAAGAACAGAATTCCCCATCTGGATATGCCAGCGCAGGATGATCTGTACCGGAGATTTCCCATACTTTTCCGCCAGACGCAAGATTACCGGTTCCTGTAACAAATGACTGTCCGCATGACCCAGCGGATACCAGGCCTCCAGAACGATGCCCTGACTCTTCAGATACTCCCGCAGTTCTTTCTGCGCTGCGTACGGGTGTGTCTCTACAGTGACCAGAGACGGCTTGATCTCAAAGCGTTCCACAAAGCCTTTGATCTGTTCCCGGGAGAAATTCGACAGTCCCAGGGCTCTTGCCTTGCCTGCCTTCACCAGCTTCTCAAAGCTCTCCCAGCAGGCGTAGTAATCACCCACAGGATGATGCACGATCAACATATCACAGTAGTCGATCTGTAAACGACGTAATGATCCCTCAAACGCCTCTTCCGCATGGGTATAATCGGACGGCCAGATTTTTACGGTAATGAATAATTCTTCCCTGGGTATACCGCAGCCTGCGATTCCCCTGCCTACGGCTTTTTCATTCTGGTAAGAACTAGCTGTATCGATATGCCTGTATCCGCATTTCACTGCCTCAATCACCGCATTCTCCGCATCTTTCCCAAAAATACGAAGTGTGCCCAGGCCTAATGCAGGCATCTGTATTCCGTTGTGTAATGTCAGATATTCCATATAACCTCCGTAGTCTTATCTCTGTACTTTCTTGACTTTATATTTACTGCCTGTATACAGGGATACTGTACAACCTTCCGTAGCTTCATCAAATTCCGGACTCTGCCAGTACTGAAGTAAGACATAGTCCACATCATATTCCTTCAGATATCCGCAGCTCTTTGTATAATCGGGATCCTCTTCTTCCAGCCAATCTTCTTGTTTACGGGCAATCTGATAGAATTCTTCATTGACTCTGTCCAGCGGATAATGATAATGCCACGGTCCGAAGATCTGATACGCTTCCGGGATATACGTCAGTGTTGCGCTGCTCTGAGAGATCAATACCGGCTGTCTATCTGTAATCGTATCTGTCTCTTCTTTCAGCACCAGGATTGCCTGACGTTCATCCGGATCAATCTTATAGATCCCATCCACGGATTTACCTCCGCGTATATAGACCCAGTAAATCCCCGTAGTCTGATCCAGCATGAAGGATCCGACATTCCCGAGTATGGTGGCGAAGATCAGAAATCCACATAACACAGGTACAGCATATTTCTTCTTTTCAATCTTCCGGGAGATCAGATCCAGGAAGAAGATCTCGGTCAGAGGGTTAAACAACGTCATGAAGTTCCGGTAGAAGACCATGCCGGTAATTGTTTTCTGTAACAGGATCATGCACAGCGGATTCAGGAAGTATACCATCATCATGATCGTAAACGCGCGCATCCAGCGTTCATCATCCCCGATACTTTCAGGTTTTGCGAGTATGATCAGGATCACACCTGCCCACCGAAGTACATTTACCAGACCATCCAGCCACTCACTATGAATAAACAGATAATCGGTCATCATGTCCAGATGGCGGAAATCCCAGAAATAGTATGAATAAGAAGTAAAGTCTGATTTCTCAACCAGATGGACCACAAACGAACCAGCCGCAAACATCACCGGCACAAGGATAAAGAAGATCTGTTTCCCATACTTTGCGAAGAAATCTTCACCAAGCGCGAGGATCCGGTTTTGCGGACGAAGCGCAAGATAGATCAATAGACCGGTGTAGAGTACTGCCAGAAGGATTCCCGCCTTCGGGGATACTCTGGATAAGAACGCCAATACATAACAAACCATCGGCAGGATCAGCCAGATCATATCGCACAGGGCATGCGGTCTCTTCCGGGCAAAGAGATACCCGGCTAGAGAGAACATTACCGCAAAGCTCATGAACAGAAAACTGGAAGAACACGCAAACCCGGCTGCCAGGGGGAACCATAATAACCAGCGGATCTGATCTGTTCCATCTCTCTGCCAACGCATGATGATGTACAGTAGTAGCAGGATAAACAACCCGCGGAACGTATTCCCGTAGAATGCAAAAGCGATGTCCCAGTAAAAGAAATTCGCATAGAACAGCGCAAAGACCAAAACCACGATACGGAAGATACGATTCGTGCTGCGCATACTCTTTACTGCGGACACGATCAGGGCATTGGTACACATATTGTACAGAAGCCCCAGCCCCCAGACCGATACCACAAGATTACTGACATAGGAGGATGAACCTAGCACAAAGTGCGGAGCATTCACCAGCCAGCACACAAAAGATCCGAAGTGATAATACCCCTGGAACAGATAATAGACATTCCATTCCTGACCACGTAATCCCGTTGACAGATCATACATGTTTATCGCAGGCGCATTGATATTCAGTGCGATATAGTTCAGGTATGTTGTGCTGTCGGCGTAATCCAGATCCACATACATCCTGGAGAAGACCACGAAGAATACCGCCGCAGCCCCAAGCACGATCAATGTGTCGATACTCCGCAGTGAACGTACAACATCTTTAAACGACAACAGAGTCATCACCAGTGATACTGCCAGCACTGCCAGTGATATACCGATGATCCAGGTAAAAGACAGATTCAAAGAGATTGGGATGTAATACAGTGTCTGCAATACACCGAGGATCGCCGCAAAGCCCAGGGGAGCCGCAAGTCCTCTTCTTTCAACCTTGAACCGGTTCAGCAGAAAAACACCGGTACCTTCCGACAACAACATCAATACAGCAACTACAATCAGTATTCTTTTCATTTGTCACTCCGGTTCTATGACTACTTCATAATCATAACATTAATCTCAGGAATTCCTGCAGATACAGGCACAGAAAAGATGATGATTTCCCCAAATATCCGTTACAATTAAATCAGCAGAAAAGAATACAAAGGAGGAATACTCATGGAATTCAAAGATGTCATAAAAAACCGGTACTCTTGCAAAAAGTACTCGGATCGTCAGGTAGAGCCTGAAAAACTGAACTACATCCTGGAAGCCGGGCGTCTTGCCCCGACAGCGAAAAATCTTCAGGAACAACATATCTATGTGATTCAGACCCCGGAAATGCTTGCGAAGGTTGATGCGCTGACACCTTGCCGGTATGGCGCGCCTACCGTTGTTGTCGTCGCGTTTGACAGTAAGAATGTATTCACCTATCCGGGAGGAAAACGTGATTCCGGTGTGGAAGATGCCACAATCGTCGCAACTCACATGATTCTGGCAGCCGCAGACGCAGGAGTAGACAGCTGCTGGCTCAACTTCTTAGATCCGGAAAAAACAGCTAAGGAACTTGGACTTCCGGAAAACGAAGAAGTACTGATGCTTATGGATCTGGGTTATGCCGCAGAAGGTGCAGGACCTCTGCCTAACCATACTAACCGCAAGGCGCTGGAAGAAACGGTTACCTACCTGTAAACCGGCAAATACACATAACAAACAAAAAAGTCTTTTCTGATCCTCAGGAGCAAAGAAGACTTTTTTTAATTTACATCAGCCGGCTCAGAACCACTCCGTAGGAATGTAAACCGGGAATAATCGTATTCACACCGATAAAAGTAAACAGCACGACCGGTACGGCAATTACTGCAAACCATGCCAGTTTTATTCCTGTCACCTTTTTACTGATACGCAGATGCAGGCAGATCGCATACAAGATCCAGGTAATGAGTGCCCATACTTCCTTAGGATCCCAGGTCCAGAACGAAGACCACGCTTCTTCTGCCCAGATTGCCCCAATCACGTTCGTTACCGTGAGCAGCAGCAAACATATCGCAATCACACGATAGATAAAGTAATCAATCTCCGGCAGACGTTCATCTTCTTTATCCTTCTTATGAATCAGAATATACCGGATACCGGAGGCTCCTGCCAGCATGAATGACGCATACGCAAACGCCGCGCTTCCGATATGTGATACAAACCAGACACTGCGCAGTGCCGGCATCAGTTCATGGATTTCTCTAGGCAATAAAGCCGCATAAAGATAGATTGCCCAGGCCATGATCATTGCTACGGTAGTGATCCATTCCAGTCCAAGACGGTAATGCAGGAACACAAGAATCACGGAAATACCCCAGGAGAACATCACCGCGAATTCAAATTGATTGGCCATGGGTACCCTTCCCGCCTGTATACCACGCATGACCAGATATACCGTATGTGCCGCAAATCCTGCCATGAAGATCATCCAGGATGCTTTGGTCAATCCATCCTTCTTCCACACCTGTCCAAAGAACCGCAAAACCATACCAAGGAAATACAGTCCTATACCTCCAAAAAAGAATACATCCAACATATACTTCTACTCCTTCTCTTTTTTCAAGACAGACTTTAATCTTAGCTCTAGTCCTTCAGCTTTCTGACTGCAGATTCGATAGCCGGCGGGTGTGACCAGCACAACAACAGGAATCCATAAGAACGTTACTGCCAGCCCAAAGACCAAAACCAGTACCGCAATCAACAGGAACAAGTTGATGTACGCAGGAGATTTCTTTATCCGAAGTCCCGGATATTCCACGGGATCTTCAAAGTAGTAGGTATAGTCACCGACATCAATACTATCTCCGGGAAACGCAAGCATCGCTTCTTGTCCGGTTTCATTGATGACCACAAATACATACACCGGATTCTCATATCTTCCGGAAGTCGATGTAATCAGCTGCATCCCTTCTTCCGTCTCCGTAAAGCCCGGATACAGATTATCTATCAGTATCCCGGTTTTCCCGTCAGATGACAGGAAGTCCTGACTTTCAATATTGAACGTATCCTGGTGATTCTTTTTATCCCTTACGGTGATCCTTCCAATCGTTCCGTATGTCTGCTGGTATACCTTGTATTGTCCTGCAGATGCCGGGTGATTCACGGATACTTCTGTCAGTCCGCTCTCCTTCCCGTTTGGAAGAATTATATTCACTACACTCTTATAATCCAGTCTTCCTGTACTATCTGTGATGGAGAAAGAATCCACATAAATCTCCGTACCATCTTCCAATACCAGTGATTCCTTGGGCATACATGTCTGATCCGTGATCTTCGGCATGATCATACCCAGTGCAAAGAAGACCACAGTAAACAAGATTCCCAGATGGGTGATAAATGTACCGTAACGTCCAAATCCATTCTTGTAGTAGACTGTACGGTCTCCTGTCTGTCTGGTATGACAGCGCATCCGTACAAGCTCCAGCCTGACTTTATCCAGTGATTCCGGGTCTAGTTCAACAGTTTCTCTTCCCTGTAAAGCCGTGTCGACCAGATCTTCTTCATTGATCCTGCGGAAACGCACAATGGAACATAACGTGAGATTGATACACAGGAGAATCACGATTACCACAAAATACCAGCTGGTAAAGATCCTGTTTAATCCCAGAGTGAGAATCATCTGATAGTACGAAGGATAATTCCTGACATAGTACATTATTTCATTATTCTGTGGTATTACGCTTCCTGCCACAGAGAAAAGAATGATCAATCCCAGAAGGATGACCCCGAATGTCATTGAGCGCAGAAATGTACTGATCTTTTTCATTTTTCCTGTATTTCTGAATAAACCTGTAAGTAGTATAGCATTTTACCGTGATAAATTTCCATTACGGCAAACACGGATAGGAAAGGGATGAAGTAATAAGCTTCATCCCTGTATTCTGATCAAGTTGTAATCTAACAATTACTTCAGATAAGAATTCGCTTCATCAAGATATGCCTGTGCTTTATCCAGACAGTCATTTGTCAATCTGGAGTTGTGAGCACCTTCACTGTTCTCCACGAATACATAGTCCCAGAACCACTGCGCATTTCTGCTTGCCAGACGTGCTTTTTCCAGGGTTTCGCCTTCGATCTTGCCGTCCGCAATTGCCTGAGCCAGATCTTTATCCAGCTGTTCCAGCGCATTTCCAAGTTCATTTTCACGAGCTCTTGTGGCATCCTGGATATTCTTGACAAACCCCGCAAGATCACTGTGGCACTGACTGCAGTTATTCTTTACCAGATCCGGATTTTCCAGAGGGCTTACCCAATAATGGTTCGTAAATACCGTACCGTCTTCTGCCTTGATCTGAGGCATATGACAATCCGCACAGGTAAATGTACTTGCGTGTACACTTCCTGCCCCAAGATAAGTCTCAAATTCCGGATGCTGAACCTTCAGCTTACGCACACCTGTATCCGCATCCACCCAGTCCGCGAACATATTACCTTCGCCGTCAACCAGAGAGTTCTCATATGCCAGAGAGTCTTCCGGAGAGAACTGCGATAAGCCATGATAGGAAACTGTGGTAGCTTTGGTAGCCGGATCAAAGTAGTATTCGGTATGACACTGCGCGCAGACAAGATTTGCGGCATCCACCTTGGCCAGGTCATCTCCCAGTGCATTCACCACATACGGGTGAGTCACATACAATACACCGGGTTCATTCGCATGACAGTGGAAACACCCGAAAGTATCCGTTGTCTGAGCTTCCATGTCCTCAAATGCCATCGCATACGCACTGTCGCCGTCATTCAGTACTTTGGCGGTAAACTCGGAAGTCTTACAGGTAAAACAGTTCGCCAGTTTATGCGGACGTCCTGTACTTGTGACATCCTCAAAGACATAGGTGTGACCTCTGGCACTGCCGTAAGAGATCGCAAATCCATATCCCTCATACAATGTCTTAATGTACGGATTCTCTGCGATATAATCATGAATTTCACTGTTTTCATCATTCATGACATACGTTTTATATTCGTTAGGATATTGTTCCGCCCAGTCGGAAGCCTTCATTACCTTAACACCTGTCCCCTGTTCAGGAACAAGAGCAGTCACTTTTTCTCTTGGTGTAGGTGCTCCGCCATGGCTTTCGGTTGCCACAGGCTGCGGAGCAAAAGGTTTTGCGGTTAAGCCGAGAACAATCGCCAACGCAAACAGTACGCCAACCATGATCTTTTCTGTCTGTATTTTCTGTCCCATGGTATTTCTCCTGTGTTTAGTTATCGTTACTATCTAACATTATAGTACAATTGATTATCTCCCGTGTCAAAGACCGCCGGGAAAACGAACCAGTATAACTATAATCACTAATAACTCAATATAGATTTACTACCTGCGATTACACTTCTGTACCTGCCATGGAATACGCAATATTCAGGGCATGGTCAGAACAACGTTCCAGATCCACAGATATATCGGTAAAGATCAGACCACCCTGAGGATCACATCCTTCTTTCACCAATCTGACAAGGTGATTGTTGATGATCTCTTCTTTCTTCCGGTCAACCTTTTCTTCAATATCATCCGCCTCAGGCAGACGTTCTGTAAGTTCCTGATCAAAGATCAGCAGAGATAACTCTACAGAACGAAGGGTAAGATCCGATAATTCCCTTAATTCCGTCATGGCAACCGGCGAGATCTTAGCCTTTCCTTCACGAAGCTTCTCTTCATACTCGATGATATTCTCCGCATGGTCAGAGATACGTTCGATATCATCTACAGTCCGGATCATTCTGTACAGACGAGCCATATACTTTGGTGACAGATCCAGGGAACGTAATTCAACAAGTTTATCTACGATTGCACCCGCAAGGTAATCGACGGTTTCCTCTGTAGTTTCTACCTGTGCTGCTTTCTCCGGATCGTGGTTGAAGAAGCAGTCAACAGCTCTTACAAGGTTTACCACTGCCAGCTCACCCATTCTGGTGATTTCACGGTGAGCCTGGTCAATTGCCAGCGCGGGAGGAATCTTATCGGTCTGTGTCAGATAAATCAGACGGTGTTCCGCAAGTCTCTGGCTCTCTTCTGCCGAGATCGGGATAACTTTCTCAGACAGCTGGACGATCTTCTCCGCAAACGGAAGCAGGATCACAACCGCTGTAATCGCAAATATCGTATGCGTATTCGCAATCTGTCTCGCGACATTATCCGGAGACAGGTTCTGAATCATCGTCAGAATCTGTGGGAATACTGTAATCAGGAGCAGGATCAGCAAAGCACGGATACTATTGAATAACAGATTCAGTACAGAACATCGTTTCCCCTGCCGGTTTGCGGTAAGTCCTGCAAGCAGGTTTGGTGTAACTGAACCAACAGCCGCACCGATAACCAGGTATACCGCTGTACGGTAATCGATGATATGCTGCATTGCAAATGCCTGGAAGATTACCGTCGCGGAGGATGAACTCTGCAGCAACGCCGTAAACAAGATACCAAAAATCACCATAAGTACAGGATTGGACATCTGTGAAACAAAGTTGATAAAACCCGGAGTCTCTGCCAGAGGCGCAATCGCTGACTTCATCATGGTAATTCCCTGGAACAACATACCAAAGCCAAGAATTACCGAGCCAACATAGCGAACGGTCTTATTCTTCACAAACAGGTTCAGAATCGCTCCGGCAAACAGGATAAACGGCGCATAGGCTCCGATATTGAACGCGGTGATCTGGGCTGTAATCGTTGTGCCGATGTTCGCGCCCATGATAACACCAATAGCCTGTACCAGAGACATCAGTCCCGATGTAACAAAACCGATTACCATAACATCCGTCGCCGAAGAACTCTGGATAAAGATCGTTACCAGAATCCCGGCGATCACGGAAGTAAGTTTATTCTTGGTTGCTTTTTCCAGCATATTCTTCAGGTTTTCACCGCAGGCATTCCGCAGTCCTGAAGACATGGTAGTCATTCCGTACAAGAATAACCCTACCCCTCCCAAGAGTATAAAGACATCATATACTGTCATAAAAACATCTCCCCTTACAAGAAAGATGTTACCTTTTTTTCATCAAATCCGTGCTCTTCCGGATGTAAAATCTATGTAAACTTTATTTGGGAAAGATTACTGTAAATACAGATCCTTTTCCTACTTCACTGCTGACTTTGATCTCCGCATCGTGGATCTTCGCTCCATGCTTGACGATGGATAAGCCAAGACCGGTACCACCGACTTCCTTGGAGTGACTCTTATCGATACGATAGAATCGTTCAAAGATCCGGTCCAGTTCTTCCTGAGGAATACCTATACCGTGATCAGTAACCGATAATACAGCCTCATTATCCCTGTTTTCCACCAGAATCCGGACATCATTGCCGGGATCACTGTATTTGATTGCGTTAAGACAAAGATTATAGACAATACTATACAGTACCTGCGGAATACCGGCGATGATCGTATTTTCACCTTCCACAGACAGACGGATCTGGTTCTGCTCGGCCTCTGCTTCCAGGCTCTCTGCCGCATTCTGGGCGATCCTGTACAGATCTGTATTCTCCCGGTTCATATCTTTTCCGCCGCTGTCCAGTTTGGATAGATCAATAATATCTTCTACCAGTTTGGTCATTCTCTGTGCTTCAGCACGGATCTTACCCGCAAAGGAAGGGATATCTTCTTCTTTAACCATCCCGTGTTCCAGTAATTCCGCATATCCGGAAATAACATGTAACGGTGTCTTTAACTCATGAGAAGCGTTTGCCGTAAACTCCTGGCGGATCAGTGAAGTTCTTTCCAGTTCTTCACGGTCTTTCTGGATCTGTTTATACTGGTCATCCAGACGCTTTAACAGAGGCCGTATTTCTTCATATACCGGTGCTTTTTCCGTACTCATCTGTTCTTCCAGAGTGAGATCATTCAGAGGTTCTACAATCTTTTTCGGAAGTTTGAACGCGATACTTCTGGACAGCCACCAGGCCGCCAGAGCTGCCGCAATAATCACCGGAGAAATCCGCGCCAGCAAAGCCCAGATCGAAGCCAGCGTAACAGAGAGACATATTATTGTACCATCCGGCAATTTCCGGGCTGTATATAACTGTTTCTCTGATACAGAAGAATACCGGCTGCTCTCTCCATATCCGTTTGCCAGAGCACCCTGAATCTCTTCTTGTTCCAGAGGAACCTCCATTCCCTCGACATCTGTTCCATTCTCATACAGGATCCGTCCCTCCGATGTAATCCAGGTGATACGGAAATTCTCAGTATCCAGATCCTTCAGATAAGATTCACGGTTCATGGCTATACCCCTGGTAACCAGTTCTGTCTCGTTACGAAGCTGTATCATCTGTTCCTGTGTATACCGGTTATATGAGATGACCATAAGAAAAGCGATGCAGGAGATCAGCACCGTAATCGTCATTAACCATATGGCATAAAAGATCTTCTTGTTCATATTATTCCATCCGGTAGCCTACACCACGTACAGTCTGAATCAAATCGCCGCTGCTGCCCAGTTTTGACCGTAACGTACCAATATGTACATCTACCGTACGGCTTTCACCGATGAAGCTCTGATCCCACACGGCTTCCAGAAGGCGCTCTCGCGTAAGCACAATACCGATATTCTCCATAAACAATTTCAGGATATCGTATTCCTTTAAGGTAAAGGTAATCTCTTTTCCCTTTACCTTTACGATATGTCTGGAGGTATCCATTTCCAGTTCCTTATATGTCAAAACCGCATGGTCCTCATGAACACTTCTGCGCAGTACTGCCTTGATCCGTGAGACCATCTCCATCATACCAAACGGCTTACAGAGATAATCATCCGCGCCAAGATCCAGACCGATTACCGTATCATACTCACTGCCTTTCGCAGTCGCCATAATTACCGGAATATCCACTGTTCCGGGATCTCTCTTTAATTTCTTTAAGATGGATAACCCGTCTTCTCCCGGCAGCATGATATCCAGCATGATCAGCTGCGGACGCTCATCCATTGCTTCCCAGAACTTCTTACCGTCAGGAAAACCCGCCGCCTCAAAACCAGCCACATTCAGTGTGTATACCATCAGATCACGTATACTCTGATCATCTTCAACACAATAAATCATTCTTCACCTCGATATTATTATGCATTGAAATCTTTTAATATTTCACCCGGAGTTGAAAAAAAACCAAAAAAGTTGATCTGACATAACAAAAGATGGATCCCTGCCGGAAAGAATAAGCAGATATCCATCTTTCTTTTCTTAAGTGTTATCTCTTTGCTGCCTTCAATAACTTCTTCAATTCGTTATTGAACTCGCGGTATACACCTTTGGGACTGACTTCATCCGGTATTTCTATGATCTCTTTTCTGATTATTCAACAGTTATTAAGAATTCTTCTACTTCCTTCTTTTCCGGCATGGATTTCAAAGCACCTTTACGGGTAGTAATAATGGAGGCTGCTGCACAGGCAAACTGAGCGCTCTTTTTCAGTGTCTCTGCGTTAAATCCATCCAGACCATGTTCCAGCACAGCATTGATCATACATGCGCAGAACGTATCACCGGCACCGGTTGTTTCAATCGTATTCGCCTGGCGATACCCCGGGATATTCATCTGTTTTCCTTTATAGTATACGCGGCATCCATCCGGGCCTAAAGTCAGGCAGATCAGGGGAATGTGGAACTGTGCCTGCAGTTCATGAATACCTTCGTCATAGTCTTCCTTGCCGGTCAGCCAGACGATTTCATTATCCGCAATCTTTAACATATCACAGTGTCCCATACCCCAGAGGATCTGTTCACGGGCAAGTTCTTCATTCTCCCACAGAGGTATACGCAGATTCGGGTCATAGGAACGCAGTACACCGGCATCTTCCGCAATGCGCAGGGCTTTCTGTGTTGCGGAACGTACAGGTTCATCCGTCAGGGATAATGAGCCGAAATGGAATATCCTGGTGCTGCGGATCAGTTCCTCATTGATTTCTTCTTCCCTAAGCATCATATCTGCTCCAGGCTGACGGTAGAAGGAGAAATCACGGTCACCGTCAGGCAGTTTATGCACAAATGCCAGAGTTGTATGGATCTTCTGATCGTGCATTAGTCCTGTAAGATCTACACCGCAGGAACTGACTTCTTCGGTTAACTGCTTGCCAAAACCATCATCTCCGACTTTTCCGATAAACGCAGTCTTCTTTCCCAGTTTCTGTAACATCGCCAGTACATTGCACGGGGCTCCTCCGGGATTTGCTTCATACAGCGGATTGCCGAATTCGGAATCTCCGGCGCCGATAAAATCAATCAGTAATTCTCCTAATGCCACAACATCATACTGCTTTTCACTCATTTTTGTTATCCTCCAGATATAGACACTTTTTTACTGCCGGCAGAACAGACACAGATGGTACCAGTAAGGGAATCAGCATAGACTGCAAAGCGTGATACAGGTCGCTCTTTCCCGGCCAAACCGTTTCTTTTAACTGGTTCTTTTCGTCCAGCTGATGGTACCACGAACCAAATACCGGATCATGTACGCATTCTTCCAGATACTGCATATATTCTGCGTATTGTGCCTGATATTTTGTGTCTCCCGTCACATGATATAACACTGCAGAGGTGTTGATAGCTTCTGCCAGCGTCCAGTGCATGCGGTCATGGACAACAGGTCTTCCCTGCCAGTCTGTCGTATACACAATACCACGGTTTCCGTCCGCATTCCACCCGTCTGATACTGCCCGGTCATACAACGCGCAGGCTTTCTTCACATAGTGGTTTTCTTTGCCGGAAGACAATGCCCACTGGGTGATCAATCGTGCCCATTCTATACCGTGACCCGGTGTAGCCCCATAGGGTTTAAAGGGATCATCCGGTTTATCCTGGTTGTAATCCGGCAGCGGGTTCCAATGTTCATCGAAGTGCTCCGGGATACGCCAGTCATTCTCTTCTGCCCACTTCAGCACATGTGTAATAATTCTGCCAGCGCGTTCACGCCAGATTTCTTCTCCTGTCACATCTGCCGCAGCCAGGAACGCTTCCACAGTATGCATGTTGGCATTAAGACCGCGGTATGGTTCAAGAACCGTAAATTCTGTGTTATACGTGTCCCGGGTCAGTCCTTTTTCTTCATCCCAGAACTTTTCCAGGAAGATCTTCGTACTTTCACGGAATAAAACTTCTGCCTCGGTATGTCCCATGGCCATGGCACTGCATGCCGCAAGGATCACAAACGCGTGCCCGTAACACTGTTTCTGTGTCATCGGTGATAGATTACTGTATATTCCCGGGTAATATCCCCCATATTGATCATCATGGAGTACTTTTCGTATCCCATGAATTGCCGTATCTACCAGATCTTTACAGCGTGGATACTCCAAGGCTTCTCCCAAAGAATATACATGAGCCATCCGGCAGGTGATCCACAATTCTCTCGGTCTTTCCCGGATTGGTTCACCGTCACTTCCCAGATAATAGGATAACCCCTCCGGTGAGGGGAACTTCCTGCCGAAATCTAATAATTCTTCCCGCAGTTCCTTCAGCCAGACGCGGTTTTCTTCTGTATTTAATTGATATTTCTTATTCATCGGAAACTCCTCACCCAGTTTAATAATGAATCCCGGTAGATATTCTCCCGTACGTCTTGTTTCATCCGTTCAGTTACCGGACCGTTAGCTGCCATCTTAGCTAAGATTTCTGCCTGCAATTCTTCCACAGACATCTCTTCGTAAGGTTTATGCGGATCAGCGGAACGTACAGGTTCTTTCCACTCTGTGACATTCTGTTTTTCTTGAATAACTCTTTTCACCGGTTCGTACGTCATACGGTGTCCAAACGGGATATAGATTTCTCCGGAACATCCTGGTATCGTGATCCGCAGACGGTTGTTATCGCTCTGAAGCGTACTGCCGTACAACGCGCCGGTGTATTGTCCTTCTCCCTGGATTTCCAGAGTACATGCCTGTTCATCATTGTTCACACAGATGATGACATCACCGCGCCTGAAGACATACTGTCTCGTGGTCAAGGACACTTCCTGATACTCTCCGTAAAAAAGTGCTTGTTCATTCCTGCGTATCTTTCCTAATGCCCGGATCAATTCCGAACAGGCATTCTCTTTCATCTCTTCAAGATTCAGAGCCGGGCGTAACGATATGTCGGAGTGTCTCTCTTTCTTTCCTTCAATACCATACTCCGAACCATAATAGACCGAAGGAATGCCCGGCAATGTATAGAGGAGGATATGCAGAGGTGTGTAGTGTGCCTTATTCCTGAGGATCGTATAGATTCTCTCCACATCATGGTTATCCGCAAAGTTATAAAGTCTTACGGACCTGCCCGCAAAGATTTCATTCATTCTGCGGATCGTATGCGCGATTTCGAAGTAATTGTGATCGTTATGCCCGCTGTAGAGGGCTTTGTGCAGGTGATAATTCGTTACGGAATGCAGGGTGTTGTCATTCACCCAGCGGCTGTAATCTCCGTGGATCACTTCTCCCATCAGCCAGAAATCCTCTTTCCATTCTTGTGTTCTTGCGCGTAATTCCCGCATGAAGTTGAAATCCAGCACATCTGCCGCATCCAGACGCAGACCGTCAATCGCAAATTCATCGATCCAGAAGTGTATACTGTCCAGCAGATAGTTCCGTACATCCGGATTCGCGTGATTGAGTTTTGCCAGGGAATCGTGTCCGCCCCAGGTATCGTAGGAGAAACCATCGTTATACCGGTTATTCCCGTAGAAATTCACGTTGCAGTACCAGCTCACAAACGGGGAATTCTCCCGCTTTTCACGGATATCCCGGAACGCAAAGAAATCTCTGCCGGTATGATTGAATACACCGTCCAGAATAACCTTGATTCCCTTCTCATGACATCTTTGTATAAATTCTTTCAGGTCTTCATTCGTGCCAAGACGTCTATCTACTTTACGATAATCCGTAGTCTCATAACCATGTCCTACAGATTCAAACAGCGGACCGATATACAGTGCGTTAAAGCCGAAATCGCATAGATGATCAATCCAAGGATACAGTGTATGTATGCGGTGTACAGTTTCTCCGTATTCGTTATACTGAGGTGCTCCGGTCAGCCCCAGGGGGTAGATGTGATAAAAAACTGCCCGATCTGTCCAACTCATACTGTTTTCACATTCCCGCTGTTTAATCCGTTATCTTCTTCCTGCAGAGGCAGCCAGTCCAGAACACACTTGATTTGTCTGTCCCAGAAGTCCCATTCATGAGCACCTGGTTCTTCCACATACGTTACGTCCGCGCCGTTTTCAATCAGATACTGCGCAAACTCCTGATTACCCGGCAAAAGACCGTCCTGCAGACCACAAGCCATGTATATTTTCGGCAATTCCTTTCCTGAAGCGATTGCGTTTGCCAGAGCGATCTTCGGATTCTTATCACTGACTCTCGCCTCCCGCATATCACCGAAGATGGTATTCTCTCCATTCAGAGTTCTGGGGTTCTCCTCAAACAGATGTAAAGCGCTGGAAAGACCAATCGCATACCCGAATGTATTCGCATACTTGATCCCGTTGCGCAATGCCCCGAAACCACCCATGGATAAACCGGCAATAAAGGTATCTTCCCGTTTGTCTGACAGCGGGAACATCTTTCTGGTGATCTCCACCAGTTCTTTGCCGACAAATTCTCCGTAATCATTCCCCGGCAGGGTACTGTTCACATAGAACGCATTATCTCCGGACGGCATCACTACCGCAAGATTCTTTTCTTCTGCCCAGCGCTGGATTCTGGTGCCGCTGACCCAGTCGGTATAATTACCCAGATATCCGTGAAGAAGATACAGCGTCTTGAACTTCTCCTTACGCTTTTCATATTCCATCGTCTGAAATGAGATCTTATCTACCGGCAGGATCACCTGCACAGGTACTGTACGAAATAGTACCTTGGATAGATAGTTCACCTGTATTAATGCCATAACTAATCTCCTTTGATATATTGCTTAACGTGAGGATGAATCAGCTGATCATCATCCATACGTAATAACTCTTCTGCCGTGATCCAGCGGTAGTCCGAGGTTTCTCCTTCCTGCAGAGTTACCTTGTCCTTCTCCATTCCGGTAATACAGAGATACTCAACATAGTGGCAGGAAATCTGCGGAAAGGTACTCCTTTTCAGTTCCTGCAGAGTACCTGCTGTAACCCCGGTTTCTTCCCTGAGTTCGCGGATTGCGCATTGTCCCGGTGTTTCTCCGCGCAGAGCTGAACCACCCGCTGTCGCTTCCCAGTAACCACCGTAATTCTTTCTTGCGTCTCTTTGCATGATCAGATACGTACCGTCTGTATGCCGGACAAGTACTTCACAGATCAGATGATACATTCCTGCCGGTATTGGTTCATCTCTTACCAGGACTACTCCTTCAAGCAGATTCATCTCCGCATCATACGCATCCCAGAATTCACTCATCCGGTAATTCTTTCTCCGTTTATGAGTACAAGATGGATCTTGGACAGACTGTCCAGCGGATCTCCTTCATATACCACCAGGTCTGCGTCCTTACCAGCTTCCAGGGTACCTACACGATCCGCGATTCCGATATGCTCTGCCGGATAGATCGTAATTGCCTTCAGTGCTTCTTCATGATCCATACCTGCTTTTACTGCCAGACCTGCGCATAAAGGCAGATATTCCTGAGGAATTACCGGTGAATCGGTAATAATCGACACATGACATCCTTTACTGTTCAGAATACCCGGAGTCGTCCAGGATTTGTTTTGTAATTCAAACTTTGTCGCATGTGTCAAAGATGGTCCCACTGCCATCATATACTCAGTTTCCGCCAGTTTATCCGCAATAAGATGTCCTTCTGTCACATGTTCAAGAGTCATCTTCAGGTTGAATTCCTTAGCCAGACGTACAGCGGTCAGAATATCGTTTGCCTGATGCGCATGGATCTTCAGCGGGATCTTTCTTTCCAGTACAGGAATCATGGCTTCACACTTGTAGTCAAACGCAGGCATCTTTGCCGGATCACCATTTGCGGCTTCCTTCCGGTTCATGTAATCTCTTGTTTTAAAGATCATATTACGGATTACAGCTGCCGTAGACATCCTTGCGGCATTGCCTTTCTCTCTGTAGCATCGTTTCGGGTTCTCCCCAAGCGCGCACTTCATTGCGACAGGATCCAGAATCACCGCGTCATCTGCGCAGATTCCATGTGTTTTTACCGCGATCCATGTGCCGCCGATTGCGTTGGCACTTCCCTGCCCTGTAGCCACACAGGTCACTCCTCCGAGAGCTGCCTTACGTACAGAGGGATCTAATGGGTTATAACTATCGATCGCTCTTAGCTGAGGTGTACAAATATCATTTGGTTCATTATAGTCTGCGCCTTCAAAGCCTATACCGTAACCATCCAAGCCCAGATGTGCATGCGCATCGATAAAACCCGGATAGATATCCTTTCCTTTGGCATCATAGACATCTTCGTCCTGCGGAAGATCTGTACCGATCTGCAGTATCTTTCCGTCTTTGATCAAAAGATCTGCTTTGTAAGGTTCTCTCTGAACCATGTCGTGGATCAAACCATTCTTAATAATCATGATGTACTCCTTATTGCCGGATTCTTCCGGACTCAATTCTGTTTCCATCATACAACCATTTCTGCCGGTTTGTCCTTAGAAAACCATCAGATTCTTTTTCATGAACCTTAGTTCTTATCCATCAACGGAATACGTCAGCTGACAACAATAATTTGCTAATAGTTATGTTAAACTGCACATATGTTAACCGCTTTGTATGCACTATAATTTAGAAGAAAGATCTACGGATCATACAACATTCAGAGATCTGTATGGAGGTGGTTTTATGTCAATTAAAGATGATGCGTTTTCAATCATGCACGCCGCGCTGAATTCAGCCATGCCGGATGAAGCTGTGAAGAAGGCATTGCGGGAGCTTCCTGAAACAACCGGAAAGATCTATCTTACAGCGATAGGAAAAGCCGCGTGGCAGATGTCCAAAGCCGCGTCAGAGATCCTCGGAGAACGTTTAACTAAAGGTATCTGTATCACAAAGTATGATCATGTCATGGGTGAGATTCCGCACGTGGAATGTTACGAAGCCGGTCATCCGGTCGTGGATGAAAACTCAGTATCCGCAGCCAGAGAAGCTATAAAACTTGTGAAACACCTAAACCCGGACGATCTCGTGATCTTCCTGGTTTCTGGAGGAGGTTCAGCACTGTTTGAGGATCCTGCCATATCTTTAGATGAACTCCAGGATATCACCAGACAATTATTAGCCTGTGGTGCAGATATTACGGAAATCAATACAATACGCAAGCGTCTGTCTCATGTCAAAGGCGGTAAGTTCGCGGAACTCTGCGCACCCGCAAAAGTATTCTCCATTATCCTCTCAGACATTATTGGTGATCCTTTAGATATGATTGCGTCAGGACCGGCATACCCGGACCATTCCACCAGTTCAGATGCACTGAATATTGTACAGAAATACTCGCTGAAGTTCTCTCCAACGGCTCTGAACTTGTTGTCAGAGGAAACACCGAAAGAATTGCCTAATGTTGAGAATCACATTACTGGCAGTGTAAGGCAATTATGTAAGGCTGTGGAAGACGAGTGTCTGCGTCTTGGTTATGAGCCTCACTTCCTGACGGCTTCCCTGACTTGCGAAGCACGCGATGCCGGCAGTTTCCTGGCTTCCATAGCCAGAGATCATATCCGTGACGGAAAAGCTCAGGCATATATCTGCGGAGGAGAAACGGTTGTACACCTGACCGGAAAAGGTCTTGGCGGCAGAAATCAGGAATTAGCACTATCCGCTGCGGAAGGAATCGCCGGTTTAAACAACGTACTCCTGTTCTCACTGGGGAGTGATGGTACAGACGGACCAACAGATGCGGCGGGAGGAATCGTAGATGGTAATACCTGCAGTAAACTGAATGAACAAGGAATACAGATCTCTGCCGTACTGCAGAACAATGATGCTTATCATGCGCTGAAAAAGTGTGACGGCTTGATCATGACCGGTCCAACAGGCACAAATGTCAATGACATTACGGTATTGTTGATTAAACCAGAAGTGCTATGATAAAAATCGGGAGATGACAAAAAATGGATCCTGCAAGATTTGATCAATTCAAAAATATCGAAGAAGAACTGGATTATGATTTCAGTGTCAACGAAAAGTTTATCCGTTCGGATGAAGAGTTCAAAGAATTATTGCTTGATCCTTTTCTTGATGAAAACAGACATATTTTCTACCGTGGTGAACGAGTTGTCAGTCTGAAACGTCCGTTACTTCCTTCCATGTTCAGAAACCGCAGTAATCTGATGACAGAAGAAGATGTCTATGTGGATGTAAATGCGGAATACTTATATAACCATTACCAGGAAAACGGGCATTATCTGGACATGTTCAATTCTGCCTTCGGGGAAGCAGACATTGACTGTATGTATGATATCTGTGCTTTTTCCCAGCATTATCTGGAGTATTCTCCTTTGATTGATCTCTCAAAATCTCTCTATGTCGCATTATCTTTCGCGCTTAAGGGAAAAGAAGAATTTGAAGAGAATGCCTTGCTCTATACTGTTGAAATATCCAATGATGACAACTATACACAGATGAAAGCTGTCGCAGATCAATGGCTGAAGTATTTCCACGTTCGTGTATACAACTACAAGGAGGGCTCAGAGAATCTCAGGAAAATCGAGCGGTCATCTCCGGAAGCGAAAGTCATTGATATCGCAACTAATGACCGTATGAAATTCCAGCAGGGAGTGTTTCTTCTCCTTGATGACTTCAATCTGGTCAACCACCTGTATCTTACAAAAAACGTGCGTGAAAGTGTCCAGATCCGAAAGTTCATACTGGATAAGGACTACTGTCCATACATCACCAGACGCATAAAAAAAGAAGCTCCGTGGTATATATATGAACATCTCCTGGATATCTCTTCAGGGATACAGGAAGCTGTCACAGCGCAAAGAGAAAAGTTATAATCAGAATAAGATGAGAATACCCTCCGGTTTTATCCGAAGGGTATTGTTATATTCAGAAGTATCATTGTTATTCTTTACCAAAACGCTTACGCATCAGAGGTTTTATCCCTCCTGCCTCAAGGATCATTTTCTGTTGATCTCCCAATTGATCACAGGACAATACTTCTCCGGTTTCTTCTACTGTTACTGTACCTGAATCTAAATCCAGAGTTAATGTCATACCTGTTTCCACATGTTTCGCAATTCCCGGACAGACTATGGGAAGAAGTCCCAGATTGATTGCGTTACGATAGAAAATTCTCGCAAAAGAGTCTGCCAGTACTGCTTTGGCACCCATGGCCAATAAAGCAATCGGTGCGTGCTCACGAGAGGAACCACAGCCAAAGTTTCTTCCTGCCGCAATTATTCCTCCCTGCGGGAATGTGGACGCAATTTCCTTGTCTACACCTTCCAAACAATGAGAGCCAATCTCTTTCGGATCTGTCAGTGCTAGATATGCCCCGGGATAGATCTGGTCTGTATCGATATTGTCTCCGACGACAATGATTTTACCGGTAATTCTGGTTTCCATTATTTTCTCCCTCTCTTACAGATACTGACGGGGATCGGTAATCTTCCCGTTCAGGATACTTGCGGCAACCGCTGCCGGTGATGCCAGATAAAGACTTGCTTCCTTTGAACCCATACGTCCCGGGAAATTCCGGTTTGTAGAAGTTATACATACTTCTCCCGGTGCCAGAATACCCTCATGTACACCAAGACAAGCAGCCAAGCCAGGAGCAGTGATCGTCGCGCCGGCATCCATCAGATCCTGAATATACCCTTTTGAAATACATGCCTTCATCACTTCCTGCGATGCCGGAACAATAATCAGTCTGGTATAAACAGGAATATGTTTTCCTTTGAGTATCTTTGCGGCTACAGCGATATCCTCTTCTCTCCCTCCGGTACAGGAACCAATGTACCCTTGATCCAGATAGATATCTTTCTCTGCAATCACGCTCTGTAATGTATGTACGTTTTCCACACTATGAGGACATGCAAGTTCCGGCTCAAGTCTTGATACATCAAATACATACGATTCAACATATTGATAACCCGGATCTGTATACTGTACTTCAAATGGCCAGACAGCCCGTTTTGAAACATAATCCAGTACATCCTGGTTTGGTTGCATATATGCTGTCTTAGCACCCATTTCTACTGCCATATTACAGATAACCATACGTCCTGCCACATTCAGATTCTCTACATAACTGCCGGTAAAGTCTATAGCCTTGTATACTGCGCCATCTGCACGGATCTTACCCAATACTGCCAGAATTACATCCTTAGGGAATACACCCTTCGGTGCTTCACCCTCCAACCGGACTTCAATAATTTCAGGAACCCTGAACCATAACTCTCCGGTCATCATAATCGTAGCCATGTCGGTTGCGCCGCATCCGGCACCCATAGCCCCGAAAGCACCATGTGTGGTTGTATGTGAGTCTGTGGCAACTATAATCATCCCCGGATAGATAACTCCCGCTTCCGGCATGACTTGATGACAGACACCACAATTGGTGTCAAAGTGGAAACGAAGGTTGTTTTTCTTTGCGAATTCCCTCATCTCCTTGTGGTTTGATGCACTTTTGACATCCGGGCATGGCGCATAGTGATCAAACACAAACGCACATCTTTCTCTATCCCAGACTTTTTCTCCTCCCATTTCGTAAAAGGAATAAACCGTCTGTAAATATAAATCGTTGATCTCTGCAAAATCTACTTTAGCCGTTACGATTTCTCCGGTTCTGACGCTCTCTCTTCCACTGTTTTTTGCCAGTATTTTCTCTAACGCGTGCATATAATCAAATTCCTTCCTGATACTATTTTCTTACATAGTATGCCGAATACGCAAGTCTTCAGCACACCGAGATGTACCAAAGAAAAGGCTGCCGGTTCTAAGCGAGCCGACAGCCTCCTTTTCGTTTTCTGACCGGATTCCGGGCAGGATTATTTAAGTGTTACTTTGACTTTGAATGTCGTATTTGCCTTAGCGATTTCGTTACCCTCCATGAAGATCTGCAGGGTTACTGTTCCTCCCTTATACTTCTTCTTTGCCGGGAGAGTATTGTTGTTGAACGCAATCGCATAAGTACCGTTTCCAAGATCTCTCAATGTGTAAACATCCACACCAGCAATCTTCGGAGATACAAAGTTGATCTTTGCGATACCGCTGACTGTTTCATCAGTTACAGTGATTGTTACCTCACCGGTACTGAATCTGTCATTCTTGAACAGCTGTACTTTCTTTGTACTGATCTTCACGGAAGACTTACCCTGTTTTACATTCAAAGCAGCTGCTTTCGAAGTAATCGTCACATCTGTACCGTTGACTTTGTATGTCGCAGATACCGTGTACTTATCAGCATGTGAGACTTTCTCGCCTTCCTTGATGGATACGACGATCTTACCGTCAACTTCTTCCCAGTCAAACTTCTCTGTTACTGCAACCTTGGCTTTTGTCATGATTACAACATCAGTCAGTTCATACTCGAAGCAGTTCTTGAATGTCGGAGTAAGTGTAACAGTTGTTCCCGGACGGAGTACATCTATTATACCCTTACCCTTCAGCGTAACACTCTGAACAAGGGCTTTACTGTTTACGGTAATCTTCACGGTCTTTTCGATCGTCTCATTACCCAGATCTGCTTTCACTGTTGCAGTATATGCACCAGTCTGCAAGCCTTCACCAGCTGTCAGTGTGAATACATTACCTTCATTCTCAATTACAAACTGATCTTTGAGATCAGGACTTGAAGTATTTGCCGCAACGATCTGCGTGATTTCATAATCCGCATATTCTTTGTGGAAATTCTTCATTGCCGCAGTGACTTTCACACGGCTTCCCGGAATACTCAGATTGATTGTGCCGGCTGCTTTCAATGTCAGTTTGGCCGCAGAGGTCTGTTTCAGTGTCTTAACCGTAATCGGATATTCAACACCGTCAATACTGAGGTATACCTTGAACGTTCTAGCCCTGCTGCCATCAAATGTTTCGTCTGTACTTACGGCAATCGTATTTTCATCGATTTCCGCGTTAAGACCATTAGCGCTGAAGCTGTATGGATCTCCGGTATTAGCAATACTTGCTGTACCTTCGGTGATTCTGCTGATTGTAACATCATCTTCCGCATAGACAGCCGGAGTAATCTTCCATGATGTCGTTCCTGTATCGTTTGTATGCGGCTTCAGGGTCAATGTCGCAGGCTTCAGCGTCAGTTTAGGCAGGATTGGTGCCGAACTTACATTAGCCTTTACATTTACCGGTACTGCCCAATCTTTTAACTGTACCTGAAGATTCATCTTTACTTTCTTCTTCAGTTTCCAGTTCGCGTTATCTGTACCAAGATTATAACGGAGCATTGTACTTCCGTCATAATCCTCTAAGGTTACCCAAGGGAGTACATCTGTTGTCGTAATACTCTCAACTGTACCGCCTTTGACTTTCAGTTCTTTTGTATCTTCAATGAAGCTGTTCAGTTTTACTGCAGATACCTTGACCTTAGGTAGTTTCTTATTCACTGTCAGTGTCAGAGTCTGATCAGAGGTATACGGCTCACCGTCAATAACCAATGTAATCGCAGACTTGTATTTGCTCTTGATTGTTTTCAGAACAGCACTATCAGTTGTTACGAACTCACTCTTAGGAATGATTTCCAAAGTCAGATCGTCATTTACCTTCAGATCGAAGATATTGGCAACTTTACGGTTCGTGAATTCTGCGCTGTGGATCTTCGACTCTTCTTTTGGCTCTTCACCAGAAGAATTCGCCGGTGCGTTGAACGCATTCTGTCTCAGGGTCAGCTGTACACGAACCGGTGTGTAGTTTGTTGAGAACAGGGATACTGTTGCTTTTCTGTCAATCAGACGTACGCCAAGACTTCTCAGGTCCTCACGGATATCTTTCGTGATGACATCTACTCGGCAACGTGCATAATACTCTGCACCGGTTGCGTCTTTGACGGTTGCACGGACGTATGCGGTACCTTGTACTTCTCCGGCAATAACGAGACCATCTTCTACGCTGATAATCGGTGTCTCACCTTCAGCGTATGGCTCGTTAACATTGTTTTCCACACTCCAGCTTACCTCTACCGCACCGAATTTTTCGATATCCACAACAGAGAGCTGCAATGATTCACCGTGATCGAGAACAATGTATTCACGATCGAGCTTAATTCCTTCATCGAGGAATCTGTCTGCTGTAAGTTTGGAAAGAGCTTCTTCAGCCTTCAACAGTTTTTCATAGTTCGTTACTAGATCTTTATTACTTGCGTTTTCGTAGGCTTGTCTTGCAGCTCTGATTTCTGCTGCGCTGTCCAATGTAACCGGATCATCGATAGCATCAATCATACCCATGACAATTCCTGCATATGCCGCTTCTGCCTCGGTCAGTTTATCGATATTCTTGACCTGGGCTTTTTCACTGTCGCTGAGGACATCGAACGCGTCACGTGCTTTCTGGATTGCTTCTGTACTGTCGAGATTGACCGGTGTGCCGATCGCGTCGATCAGAGCTTCTACATCCGATGCCTTAACAGCTTCTGCCAATGCTGCTTCGGCTGCTTCAAGCTTCGCAAGTTCCTTAACAAGTTCTTTCTCCTCATCACTCAAAGCATCATAAGCTTCACGTGCTGCTCTTACTGCTGAAGCACTGTCGACGGTTACCGGTGTGCCAATCGCATTGATCAGTTCATCTACTGCTGCCGCTTTTTGTGCCTTAGCCAAAGTAGCTTCCGCTGCTTCGAGTACTTCAAGTTTCTCAGCATATTCCTTACCAAGATCATTCAGTGCATCATATGCTGCGCGTGCTGCTGCAATTGCCTCTGCACTTTCTGTTGTAACCGGTGTACCGATTGCGTCAATCAATGCATCTGCTGCAGCTGCTGCTGTCTTGGCATCACTTAATGTTGTTTCTGCCGCCACGAGGTCCGCCAGTTTTGTTACTTGTGCCTTTTTACCATCGGAAAGGGCATCATAAGCATTTCTAGCTCTCTCAACGGCTTCTTCGCCAGCTTTTGTCAGAGGTGAAGGAATTGCTGCAATCAAGGCGTCAACTCCTGCTGCAGTGCTCTGTGCCTCAGCTATTGCTGCTTCTGCCGCTTCAAGATCTGCCAGTTTAGTGACATATTCCTTACCGAGATCACTCAAAGCATTATAAGCTTCACGAGCCTCCTGAATCTGACCGGCACTTTCTGCTGTAAACGGTGTAGAAATCGCTTCAATCTTTGCATCTACAGCTGCAGCTGCTGCCTTGGCTTCTGCCAGTGCCTCTTCTGCCGCTGTCAACTTATCTGTATTACTTACAAGTGCTTTCTCCGCTCCAGTCAACGCATCATATGCTGTACGGGCAGCCTGAACCGCTTCCTCACCTGCTTTTGTCAGAGGTGAAGGGATTGCGTCAATCAACGCTTCAACTGCTTCGGCACTCCGGATAGAAGCCAGTGTTTCTTCAGCGTTTGTAAGTATGCTGTAGTTCGTTACTTTCTCTTTTTCTGCCTCACTCAATGCATCATAAGCTTCGCGTGCTGCAGTGATTCCTGCTTCACTCGTCGTTGTGACCGGATCATCAATTGCATCGATTAACGCTTCAACAGCCGCTACATTTTGTGCTGAAGCAAGTGCTGCTTCGGCTGCTTCCAGAACCTCTAATTTAGTTACGAAATCCTTACCTGCAGCACTCAAAGCATCATATGCTGTACGAGCTGCTGTAATCTTATCTGCACTCTCTGTTGTGACAGGTTCTCCGATTGCATCAATCAATGCGTCAACTTCTGCTGCCTGACGAGCTGCCGCCAGTGTTGCTTCTGCTGCTTCAAGAACATCAAGCTTCTCAACGAATGTCTTATTCGTATCAGATAATGCTTCATATGCATCGCGTGCTGCCTGGATTGCATCTGCACTCTCTGTCGTAATCGGGGTGCCGATTGCTTCTATGAGCGCATCTACTTTCGCTGCTGCATTCTCTGTTGTATATGTTGAGATACCATCAGCCACATTTACAACGGCCACATATGGAGCAGTATTTGCTTCCACAGTAATTGTATGTCCGTTTTCAGCAACCTTCAGAGTCTCATCAACAGCGATCTTATAGGTTTCAGCCACATCACTCAGAAGTGTGATGACCTGGCCGTTTGCCGCTGTTGCAGCCTCTGCAAATGTTACATATGGTGTACCATTTACACTCGCTTCTGCAGCGACCCACTTTGCATTGAGAGTAATGCTTACCATTACCGGCTCATTGAAATCGTATTTCCGTCCGTTCAGTAACCAACCACCAAACACGTGATTATCTTTCTTAGGATCATCAGGAATATCTTCTGCCTTAACAGCTGTTTCTTTATCCAGAGTAACACTCTTGATTACGTCATCACCGTCCTTGAATGTTACAGTCACTAACTGTATCCAGTTCGGTTCATAAACTGTATCTTTCAGTACTGTATCCACTACTGCCGGTGTCCACAGATTGTTCTCATCCAGACGATAACCTTCACGTGTCGGAATAGTTCCTGTAAATGCCGGTGTTTCTCCACCATACATTACTGTGTTTCTCTGCAGGATGTTGCCCATACCATCGGTATAGATGATCTGCTTTTCTGCACCCTGCCATGTCGCTACGTATGTCTTATCACCTTCAACTGTTTCCGTCAGTGCAGGCTCCCAGCCGGCGAATACATAGTTCTCCTTCTGAGGATCTGCCGGTGCTGCCAGCGGTTCTCCGAAGGTCTGCGTAGTTTCTGTAATAACTCCATCTACATCGAAGGTGATCTTGTATTCCTTAGCTGTCCATTTAGCTGTCAGGGTGATATCCCCAGTCACTGATGTACTGAAGTCATACTCTGTTTCTCCCAAATACCATCCGGTGAATGTGTATCCATTCTTCTCAGGATCTGCAGGCTTCTCTGCCTTCGCATTGTATTCAACGGTCTGTGCAGCTGTTTCTGTACCACCGTCTGTCTCGAAGGTGACTGTGTACTTATTGATCTCCCAGTGTCCGGTCAATGTGATATTACCGGTTACTGCTGTACTGAAGTCGTACTCTGTTTCTCCAAGATACCAACCGGTGAATGTATAACCTGTCTTCTCTGGATCTGCCGGAGCTGTTGCAGTCTCGTTGTAATTTACCGATTGTGCTTCAACAGCTGTTCCGCCGACACTGTCGAATGTGACAGTGTATACGTTGATCTCATACTTCGCTGTCAATGTGGTATTTTCGGTTACTGCTGTACTGAAGTCATATTCTGCTTCTCCAAGATACCAACCGGTGAATGTATAACCTGTCTTCTCCGGATCTTCAGGTTTCTGAGCAGTCTTATTGTATTCAACGGTCTGTGCTTCTACTGGTGTACCGCCATTTGACTCGAAGGTGACTGTGTATTTATTGATCTCATACTTCGCTGTCAATGTGGTATTTTCGGTTACTGCTGTACTGAAGTCATATTCTGCTTCTCCCAGATACCATCCGGTAAATGTATAACCTTCTTTTTCGGGATCTGCAGGTTTCTGAGCTGTTGCGTTGTATTCAACAGTCTGTGCAGCTGTTTCTGTACCACCATCTGTATCGAATGTGACAGTGTACTTATTGATCTCATACTTCGCTGTCAGTGTGATATCTCCAGTTACTGCTGTACTGAAGTCATACGCTGTTTCACCAAGATGCCAACCAATGAATGTGTAGCCTTCTTTTACAGGATCTGCAGGTATATCTCCTGCTTTAATGGCAGTCTCTTTATCCAGAGTAACAGTCTTGATTACGGTATCACCGTCCTTGAATGTTACGTTTACCTGCTTAAGCCAATTCAGCTCATATACAACATCCTTTAATACTTTTTCCGTTACTGCAGGAATCCACAGGTTCTCTTCATCAAGACGATAACCTTCACGTACAGGAATGGTTCCTGTGAATGCCGGCGTATTATCGTCATACTGCGCTGTATTCCTCTGGAGGATATTACCCATACCATCCGCATAGATGATCTGTTTTTCTTCACCCTGCCATGTCGCAACATAAGTCTTATCGCCTTCAACTGTCTCTGTCAGCACAGGCTCCCAACCAGTGAATACATAATTCTCTTTCTGAGGATCTGCAGGTGCAGTAAGTGCTTCACCGTATGTCTGTTGTGTTTCTGTTTCTACATCGTCCACAACGAAAGTGATCTTGTATACCTTCGGAGTCCATACAGCTGTCAGAGTGATATCATCTGTCACAGTTGTGCTGAAGTTATATGCTTCACCGTTGAGATTCCACTGTACAAAATCGTAGTGTTCTTTTTCAGGATCTGCAGGCTGTGTAATTGCTGTTCCTCTTTCTACATCAACAGTTGTATTATCGGTTCCATTATTCGGTACAAATGTTACTGTTACCACTATGACCAGTTTACCCTCTGCGTTCCATCTATATCCTGCAGGAGCATCCTGTTCGAATGTGCTTGCCTTAGTAACATTTACTTTTTCAGGTGTAGCTCTCATCGCTGTTGCTGCACTACTGTCAATTACCAGGTTGCCATTGATCGTTCCGCTCGTTAGTGTCAGAGCCATGCCATTCATTGCGTCACTGCCACTGGCACTTACTTCGATATCACCATTGATCGTACTGTTGCCTTTTATTTCAACACTTACATTTGGATAACTCGAATAACGACATACATCGAATGCAAATCTGCCTGCTGGATTGGCATTAATCGTACTGTCATTGATAATCACGTTTCCGTTATTGTTAGACAGTGTATATCCATAGGAATAATTCGAGTTATTTAGAGTCAATGTCATTCCATCTAATGTAAGATCACTGTAGTTTTGAACTAGGAACAATGCTTTTTCAGAGTAGATCGTTCCGTTCTTTAAAGTAATCTTATTATTTTTCAATAACTGGAATGCCTGGGTCTCTGTACCTGGACTGCCAACCAGTTTGCCATCAACTGTATAGGTATGATCGTTGAAATCAATTGTCAGACCAGTTATGTACTTACCTTCCGGAGTTACTATTCCATTACCATTCGCGTCTGCCAATAATGTTACAGTATCTCCATCTTTTGCGGCTGCTACAGCCTCTTCCAGACTCTCGTACTTCGCATCACCGATCTGTGCAACATATTCTTTCGCTGTCAGTGTGCTCGTGCCGTCACCGTTGCTGACCCACTTGTAGTCTGCAGGAGCTTCTGCGGTGAAGCCGTCACTCTTTGTGACTGTTGCTTCTCCTGCTCCTCGTCCCATGACGATTGCACCATTCAGCGTACCGGAAGTAAGCGTCAGATTTGCCGCACTAGTTCCGTTTTCTCCGTAGTAACTGACTTCTACATCACCATTAATTACACTCGTGCCTGTCACTTCGACACTGTTGCTGGCATATCCGCCCCAGCCACTGCATGCGTCAAATGCGATATATCCGTCTTTCGTGTTGATCGTTGTATCCTTGATAACTGTATTGCCGTTATTTGTAGACAATACATATCCATTTGTGTCAGTCAGTTTTGTACCGTCAAGAATTACATTATCCAGTGTCAGATCACTGTAGTTCTGAATCAGCATCAATGCTTTCGAGGATGTGATCGTGCCATTCTTGAAGGTGACTTTATTATCCTTTAACAATTGGAATGCCTGGGTTTCTGTACCGGCACTTCCCACTGTATTGCCATCTACTGTGTATGTATGACCGTAAAAGTTGATTGTTAATCCGTTGGGATACTTGCCCTGAGGTACGATAATTCCATTACCGGATGTATCCTCCAACAATGTTACAGTATCTCCATCTTTTGCGGCTGCTACAGCTTCTTCCAGACTCTCGTACTTTGCATCGCCGATCTGGGCAACATATTCTTTTTTCACCAGTTTACCGGCATCATTCCATTTGTAATCTTCCGGTGCTTCATGTTCAAAAGTACCCGCCTTGATTACATTCACTTTATCAGGTGTTGCATCCATTGCTGAGGCCACACTGCTATCCACAACCAGATCACCATTGATCGTACCGCTTGTCAATGTCAGGGCTATACCGTTCATGGCGTCATTGCCACTGGCACTCAATTCGATATCACCATTAATTACACTGTTACCCTTAAGCTCTACGCTTACACTTGGATAACTTGAATAACGGCATACATCGAAAGCAAATCTTCCTGCTTCGTTAGCATTGATTGTAGTGTCATCAATAACGATATTTCCGTTGTTATTCGACAATGTATAGGCATTGGCATAATTCGGATTGTTCAGTGTCAGTGTCATGCCTTTCAGAGTCAGATCACTGTAATTCTGTACCAACATCAACGCTTTCGTAGAAGTGATTGTGCCGTTCTTAAATGTGATCTTATTGTCTTTCAACAGCTGGAAAGCTTGTGTCTGCGTTCCCGTACTACCAACCATGGAGCCATCCATTGTATAGGTATGCCCACCGAAATCAACCGTAAGACCAGTTGAGTATTTGCCTTCCGGAATCACAATGCCGTTTCCATGGCTGTCCGTCAATAAAGTTACAGTCTCACCATCATTGGCTGCAGTTACCGCTTCTTCCAGAGTCTCATACTTCTTCGAGCCAATCTGTGCAACATAGTCCTTTTTCACCAGTTTGCCAGCATCATTCCATTTGTAATCTTCCGGAACTGCCAGTTCAAATGTGCTTGCCTTGATAACATTCACCTTGTCAGGTGTAGCGTCCATCGCTGCCGAAGCACCGCCCTCTACAACGAGTTCACCATTGACCGTACCGCTCGTTAATGTCAAGGCCATACCGTTCATTGCGTCATTATTACTTGCGCTCAGTTCGATATTACCGTTAATTACGCTGTTTCCCTTAACTTCTACGCTTACACTTGGATATGTTGCATAACGGCATACGTCAAATGCAACTCCACCACCTGTATTCTTGTTGATCGTGGTGTTATTGATCACAATATTTCCATTATTGTTGGACAGTGTATATGCACTGTGATAATTATCGTTTGTCAGACTCAGAGTCATTCCTTCCAGAGTCAGATCACTGTAGTTCTGGACCAGCATCAAAGCTTTCGCTGATGTGATCGTTCCATTCTTGAATGTGATCTTGTTGTCCATTAACAGCTGGAATGCCTGTGTCTCTGTACCTGTACTGCCAACTGTGTTTCCGTCAACGGTATATGTATGTTCATTGAAATCGATTGTCAGACCAGTTGTGTACTTGCCTTGCGGGACAACGATTCCATTTCCGGCACAGTCTGCCAATAATGTGACAGTCTCTCCGTCATTTGCGGCTGCTACAGCTTCCTCAAGAGTTTCATACTTCACATCGCCAATCTGGACTTTGTATTCCTTGGCTACCAGTCTGCCCTCAGCGTTCCACTTGTATCCTTCCGGAGCTTCTTGGTCAAATGTACTTGCCTTGGTGATATTTACTTTCTCCGGAGTGCTTGCCATCGCAGTTGATGCAGTAGGATCCATCACCAGGTTACCGTTGATCGTTCCGCTTGTCAGTGTCAGTGCCATACCGTTCATAGCATCATTGTTGCTGGCACTTAACTCGACATTACCGTTGATTACACTGTTACCCTTAACTTCTACACTAACACTCGGGTAGGAGGAATAACGGCACACGTCAAAAGCAACGCTGCCTGGATCATTCGCATTGATCGTACTGTTGTTGACAGCGATATTTCCATTGTTGTTTGACAGTGTATATAAACCCGTATAGTCTGGATTATTCAGAGTCAGCGTCATTCCTTCCAGAGTCAGGTCACTGTAGTTCTGGACCAACATCAACGCTTTTGAGGATGTGATCGTTCCGTTCTCAAATGTGACTTTGTTGCCCATTAATAACTGGAATGCCTGAGTCTCTGTGCCTGTGCTTCCGACCATCTTACCGTCCATTGTGTATGTATGGCCATCAAAGTCGATTGTTAATCCGTTGGAATACTTACCCTGAGGAACCTGAATACCATTTCCTGAAGTGTTTTCCAGTAATGTAACAGTTGCACCGTCTTGTGCAGCTGCTACTGCTGCTTCGAGAGTCTTATACTTTTGCTCCCCAATCTGTGCCACAAAGAATTCAACAAGTCTTCCGTTCTCATCCCATTTATATCCTGCCGGAGCTTCTTGTTCAAATGTACTTGCCTTGGTGATATTTACTTTCTCCGGAGTGCTTGCCATTGCAGTTGCTGCACTTTCATCCATGACGAGTTCGCCTGTAATCGTGCCGCTTGTCAGTGTCAGGCCAAAACCTTCACCAGCATCACCATTGCTGGCACTTATCTCAACATTACCGTTGATATGGCTATCACCTTTTACCTCAACGCTTACACTCGGATAAACATCATATCGGCATACATCAAACGCAAACAATCCAGCAGGGTTCGCATTGATTGTTGTGTCCTCAATGACTGTATTTCCGTTATTGTTGGACAATGTGTAGCCATACGCATAATTCGGATTATTCAGTGTCAGCGTCATTCCCTTCAAAGTCAGATTACTGTAATTCTGCACCAGGAATAATGCTTTGGCAGAAGTGATCGTTCCGTTCTTGAATGTGATGTTGTTATCTTTTAACAACTGGAATGCCTGGTTCTCAGTTCCTGTACTCCCGACCATATTACCGTCCATCGTGTATGTATGACCGGCAAAGTCGATTGTTAACCCGCTGGTATACTTACCCTGAGGAACCTGAATACCATTTCCGTGAGTATCTGCAAGTAACGTAACAGTCTCACCATCTTGTGCGGTTGCTACAGCATATTCCAATGTAGTGAATTTTTCCGTTCCAACCTGTGCGACATACTCACCAACATGTACAGTGTATACTCCATTGATTTTTTCAACTACATAATCTTCAGCAAGCAGATCCTCTTCCGGTTTTGTGTTGAATGTTCCGCCGGTAATGACAAAAGTGTTGTTTCTAACGTTTGTAACAAAATCTGCTTCTCCGCTCAGCGTAACATTATTTCCTTCGCCCAATTCTATTTTCGAGTTTTCAGCATTCTCAAAACCAACTATAGACTGTGTATTAGCCGCACCATTAACATCTATGGTAGACCCAGTGATGTTAACAGTTACATTATTATCTTCGATCTTTACGAGGCTGAACGCATTGCTAACCCCAGAATAATTGTTGACACTGATTAAATTGCTGTCAGAAATCGTTACAACCGATCCTGCAGATCCCGCCGAGCTGTCTGCTCCCTTCAGGTTCAGATTGGCCCAGCCTTTGATCGTACTATTTGTAATGGTCAGGTTCACCGGGTTAAAGGTGGTAATTGCATAACCTTTATTAGCAGCTTCAGCAGCGGTGATCGTACTGTCGGTAATCGTAATCGTAGCAGGGTCACTCTGGTTGCCGCCAATTGTTAAAGGCTGCAGATAACCAGTATATGAACTCTCTACAGTTGTCAGAGTCACATGATCAAGAGTCAGACTTCCAATATTACCGCGGGTATCAATAACCCTTCCGTTTTCATTTCCGACGTTCCTGATCGTTATGTTCTTAAATGTTACATCGATATTACTGTTGCCGCCTTGAATGCCAATACCGCGATTCTTAACGGTTAGTGTTCCGTTGGCGCCATCAATTGTCAGGCTCTTACCGACCCAAAGATTATGCTTATTATCTCCATACATTGTACCGGTCGCATCAACATCGCCAAGCAGGGTAACTGTATCACCATCACTTGCCGCATCAAATGCTGCCTGTAACGTCTCGTACTTTGTATCCCCGATCTGTGCATAGTACACAGTTGTCTCTCTGTTGTTCTGAGGATCCTCTGCCGGAGTTTCATCATCCGCAAAGAGAGTTGTTTCTTCTTCACTTTCCTCGATGATCGTTTCCTCTTCGCTTTCTTCCGTGGCAGTTCCTTCTTCAGTCTGAGCGGGTTCTTCTTCCTCAGCGACAAAATCCGAAGTATCTTCGGTCATCTCGGATTCCGTTGTCTCCTCAGGTTCATCCGGCTGAGTTTCAGCTTCCCCAGTCTGTTCATCCGGTTCTCCCTCGGTGATCTCCGTCTCTGTCCCCTCGTCTGTCCCGGCTACAGTTTCGCTGTCTGTAACCTCTTCTTCATCGTCCAAGTACTCTTCGTCAGGGATTACTTCCGTAACATCCTGTCCGTCCGTACTGTCGACGGTTTCAGCATAAACTCTGATTGATTCTGTCCCGATGCCGTTAAACAGCATGACAAAAGACAACATCACAATCAAAAAGCGCTTCATCATTTTTCCTCCTTCATGCATGGTGTCCATATACTACAAGCAGATATAATTGCTAGTGTATTTATTATAACACTTATTATCATAATAAAAAGGGTACAAGCGTGTTCAGCTATACTCGTACCCCTCATTTGGCAATAAAATAATGCAAGCAAAACGTTTATCTTTTATGCGCTATATTACCGAAAATATTTTTTTATTTGAGCGTGTTCAAAAATACGTTTATTGTTGTTTATCCTTGTTCCTTCGACCTGTCTCTGCAAGTATAGACTTTTGTTCCGGTGCAGGTATAGACGGCAGTTGCTTTTTCCTTGAAGGTCCTGCTTTCCTTCTTGGAATCCAGATAAGTGAATTCTCCTTCTTCAATCTTGAAGATCGTCATATCCGCCTTCATCCCTTCGCGGATATCTGCTTCCTTACCCTTGAGTCCCTGTAATCTTACCGGCTCGGCAATCGCCTTGTTCAGGATCCACCACCAAGGCATGTTCGTTAAACCTCTGACCTTGGTCAGGATGACACCCATGTTGAATACCGGGCCGTTGATGTTGCCGCCATGCAGGTCGGTAGAAATTGTGTCGGTAAAAAATCCTGATTCCCACGCGGCTTCCGCTGTATCGTAGCTGTATGCGTTAGTGCCGTGGGAGAGATCAAAGATAACCCCTCTTTCTCTTGCGTCAAGTACACACTGTTTAACATTGCCTTCTTCATCGATGACTTTCATCACATCACTGTTACCCGCAAGTGTATGGCAGAGCACATCACCCTTCTTCAGGAAAGAAGTAAGCTTTTCGATACCGATACGGCTTCTCGGCGCATGTACGGCAATCGTCATATGCAGTTCGTCTGCCAAGGATCTCAGCTGTTCCATGACGTATACCGGGTCAAAGCAGAACTTGTCATCGATACGTGCTTTCAGACCGACTAGTTCATCTCTGTATTTGTTGGCCATAGCAATTACGGCTTCTCTGTCGATATCTTCCGGTTTGTCAAAATCACCACGGTTTGGTGTCCAGCCGCACCCCTTACGGGAAATATTCAGATAAGACATGAATTTCAGGTCAGAACGCCATAACAGTTCTTTTCTGAATTCTTCATAGTTTTCCGGTCCCATGGAACCAAGATCCAGCGCATAGGTTACACCCTGGCGCAGAAGATCATCCTGGGGGTTGATACCGAAATTCGCAAAGTGGCAGTGAGAATCCAGCCAGCCGACAGATACATACGCGCCTTCCGCGTCAACGACCTCAGCGCCGGCAGCTTCAATATTTTCCGCAATCTTTGTGACAATACCATCTTCCACAAGGATATCCGCGTGTTTTTCTTCCCCGTTGAGGATGGAGAGGAGTGTTCCGTTCTTGATCAGATATTTATCAAGCATATCTATGTAGTCCTTTCTTATTTATAAAGAATTCCGGAAGAAATCTCCCGGAATTATCTTGTCTTATTTCTCGATTCTGCAGACAGTAACGTTTCCGTTCTCGTCTTTGGAATAACCGTACCAGACACCTGTCTCCGGAGTCAGGAATGTTGTTTCCTGTCCTGCTTCGTCGCAGCAGGCCGCAAACTGCCCAGCCATCTTGTCCAGCTCATCATAGGAGAAGTGCTGCTGGTGTTCAGGGACAGCGGTCTTTGCCTTGACTTCTGCGATGAATCTTCCCATCGGTCCGCAGTCAGGATTTCTTCTGTTTCCGCCGAAGCTTGCGCCGGCTACCTGATACATGAACAGATCCGGGTGAGCGTCACGATAGAAGTACTTTCTGGTTTCATAACCGATACCATCTGCGCCCATCTGGGAGTTCCACAGCAGGATGGTAAAGCCTTCCTCTGTAGTAATCTTGAGATTCATCAATTCACGCTCATAGATCCACTTCCAGATTTTGAAGAAGTCTACATTCCCGTTCTCATCTTCATAGAGTCTGCCGTTGGGGTCTACACCGGCATGCTTGAGAGGATTCACTGCTCTTCCGATATTGTGGTTGGAACGGCATGTCTCAATGGTAACACCGTCAAACTCAAACATGTCATGAGCTCCTGCTTCGGTGAAATAGTGAGAGAAGTAGTCAACATTCTGGTCCACAATCACGGAAGGAATCGTATGTTCAGGAATGATGATATGCGCATCCGGATACTTTTCCAGTACTTCCGCAAGATTTCCTGTATGGTCAAAATGTCCGTGGGTAAGCAGGATCACATCCGCTCCGTTTACCCATTCTCCGGCAGGAAGATCTGTCGGTGTATATTTGTATTCATTGTGGGCATCGTTGGGATCATCAAAGTAAGGATCCATAACGATTGTCTTTCCGTTGGGCAGTACAAACTCATAGAAGTTTACACCACTCCATCTAAGCTTCACCAGCACGCTTGGATCATTCCACTGTTTTACCGGCAGTGCCGCTCTGTCAAATACTTTAGAACTCATAACTATACTCCTTTTTATTCATATCAGAGATCATGCTTTTCCAGCCAGTGTATGACCAGATCCGCAATCTCCAGGTTATTCTTTTCCAGCATCATCATGTGCCCGTTACCATGTATGCCGGCTTCTTCCAGACGGATGAAGTTGTGCTGTACACCACACTGATCCAGCAGATAAGACACAAGATGATCACTCTGCGCGTGATAGGAAGCTTCACTTGTGATCAGTAAGATCGGTACTCCCGCAAGCCTGGGAAGCTTTCTGGCAGGTTCTTTCATCACCCACCCGTCCGGGATATCCTCTCTGTCTGATTTAAGCAGTTCCAGTTCGAAGTCTTCCGGTGAATTGACCGGAGGTTCGTAGTGCAGCGGTACACTTGCCAGGCCGTAATCCCGGGCAGCAGGTTTCGTCAGGTCTCTGGAGAACGGAGGGGCTGTCGGTTCCAGAGAGACGATACCTTTAACATATTCCGGATAGTAATCTCTCAGAAGCCATCCGAAGGGTCCTGCCTGGGAATGTGTGATCAGGATCGCAGGTCCGGTTTTTTCCAGCAGTTCCTTGCCGGCTTGCAGCACCAGTTCCTGCGAATCTTTGTTGGAAGGCAGATATTCCACCTGGGATTGAAGAAACTGTCTGGATATTTCACTGTTCAGATCTTCTCCTCCCCCGGGCCACTGCGTATGTAGTTTTGCCTGAGGCCATCTTCCCGCTGCAGTCATAAAGCGGTTCTGAAGAGCTTCCGTGGTATGATGCATTGTCGGTCCGTTGACCTGCGGATGCAAGGCAGAGCGTGCTCTTGCGGGCTGTTCTGCCAGATATACAACATACCCCTGAGAGACAAAGTAATCTGCCCAGCCCATGCGTCCGTCCGGTGTAATCAGCCAGTTGACATTGGTCTGACCGGCACCGTGGAACATAATTACAGGGTATGGATGACGGATTTCATATGGCACATAGACTTCCACAAACATCTGGTTTGCGTAGTAGTGGTCATTGTCTTCTCCGTGCAGGGAACCTCCGACATAGAAGATTCCTTTTTCTTTGACAAATGACTGGTCAATCAGGGGTATATTCATTGTGAACTCCTTAGAAACAAGGGATCAAGGTCATGGTGATGAGTACGGAAGCGATACAGATGATCAGGGAAGGTAACCAGCCCATCTTGAGCAGGTCTTTCTGATCGTATCCGCCGAAGCCCATCATCAGAGGTACTGTAGCTGTTGCGGAAGGTGTCAGGAACGCTGTAAGGGAAGCTGCGCTGAGAAGAATCAGCGGTCCTACCGGGTTAGCGCCGAGCGCCTTACATGTAAGGATGATGATCGGAACGAAGATGTTTCCAACAGACTGGTTCTGCATAACCTGTGTCAGCAGGAACGGGATGATGAAGAACGCAGCACCGATCACATAACTGTTATGAGTTCCGCCGAGTGCCAGAGCAAGCTTTTCACCGATCAGGTCACCAAGTCCGCATTCAACCATAGCGCCGCCGACAGACAGAGCTGCGATCAGCATCAGTACGATCATGAACGGAACAGCATTGGTCGCTTCTTTCGGCTTCAGAACGCGTGTAACAACTTCCAGTGTAGCACCGGTCATTGCTACCTGCCAGTTGGCCAGACCAAGTTTGCTGGAGAAAATCAAGCCAAGTGTTGTCAGAGCGAACAGGAAGTAACCGAGGAATTCCTGCAGAGGAGGAAGCGGTTCCTGTTTGTTTGCACCTGTGTGCTTGGAAGAAGAAGCTGTGATCGGAACGGAAGGCTGTTCAGGCGCGAACTTCGGAGCAAGGAAGATCGAATATGCGAGAATGATGATCGCGGAGAGAATTCTTCCCTTGAACGGATCTAATAACTGCATCTGATAGTCTGTGTAGCCATAGGATTCCAGATAGCCGTTCTGGGTAGCGAATGTGGTAGCGCCTGTACCGATCGGCAGTACATTACATGTGCCGACTGCCACAAGACCCATGGAGAAGATCGCCTTGGAAGGACTTACACCTGCCTCTTCACAGGTAGCACTCAGCATCGGTGCCATGATCGTGAATACAGCGACCGGGCTCGGAATCAGGTTGGCAAGCAGGAAGGTTACCAGCATATAACCAGCCATCATAACTGTGAAGTTACCGCCGGCAATCTTATAGACTGCGCTGGACAGTTTGTTTACTGCCTGTGTACGGTTGAAACCAGCCGCGACGATGAACATGCCGGTGATGAGCAGAACGTTCTGGTTCGCGAAGTTCGCAAGAACATTCTTTGCCGGGACGATACCGGACCATGCGGTCAGGATGATCGCGCAGAGAGCGACGACACCGTTGGTTGTTTTAAGTCTTTTTGCAGAGACATATCCGCCGATCAGGAAGACGAATAAGCCGAGACACAAATACATTTGAGTTGTCATAAAGTTCCCCTTTCTTCAAATGTGTTATGGAGCTGTACACAGAGTTTTCCCAGATACTCTGCGATTTCTTTCACGTTTCTTTTTTGTGTGAAAGAAGTAAGTTTTGTTACCGCTTACAATATACACATGCTTTATGCCGGGAAACTAATGCCAAAAAAAAGCCTGCTTATACAGATTCGTTATAAGTAGGCATTTCCCAGGTCTTTCAGACATCTTTGTATGACCTTGTATTGTTCTGTGTTTTCAAATCCTTTCCTGCAGATCAGATATCTCCAGCTTTCTATATCCTCCTGGTCATCGAGGACAACATAATGTGACATCCCTCCTTTGGCAAACGCGATACGATCCACTCGCCCTGCAGTTAAGATATAGGATCCGACACCATTATCTGCCAGTTTCATCCTCTGGTACATATTCTCTTCTTCAACATATACCGGATTCAGATTATACCTGCTGCACAGCTGATCAAAGATATCCCGGCTGGCAGTTCCTTTTTTATTGACCACAAAGTGTTCATCTTTCAGATCTTGTATATGAACTTTGAGAACTTCCCCTGAGTCATTATCTTTGATCTTTTCCAGGAGCGGTGAATTCGACGATAGATAGAAGAATGTACGCATGCGTTCTATTTTCTCATAGTGTAATTCATTGCTGAACCGGGTGACATTTAAGAATGCCACATCGAGTTTCCGGTTGATTACATCCATGTGCAGTTCATTACTCTTCCCGCCTTTTGTTTCCAGACGATACTTTGGTTCATTGGCATAAAACCACGAAAGCATCTCGCTCATATAGAGGATTGCTTGTTGTGTAGCTGTTCCGAAGAGAATTGTATTCTCATTCCTGGACTGATTCAGTTTTGTCTGTAATAAGAAATTGTCATGCAGCAGTAAGATCTCCTTCGACATCTTGTAAAAACGTTCACCGTCTTCCGTCAGAACGATCTTTTTTCCCTGCGTACGGTCAAACAAAATGATTTCGTACTCTTCTTCTGCCTTACGTATGATCCTGCTAAGTGCCGGCTGTGACACAAACAATTTCTCTGCTGCTTTATTGATACTTCCCGATTCGATCACAGTATTGATCTTTTCCAAATCTTCTATATTCATAAAGTCACCCGTTAGTATGATTATAGTTTAACTTGAGAAATATTACCAAGGAACTGTGCAGAAAAAGGAAGGCACCTCTCCAGATGCATTCCTCTCTTTTGTTGTATTACCAGTCTTTGACAGAGTTGTCGAATGCTCTCTTGGCTGCGTTGGAGCCTCTCTCATTCAGAGGATAACGTTCTTCTGCGTCATCCGCAAGTTCAACACCGATACCAGGCTTGTCAGGAATCAGGAGACATCCGTTTTCGAAACGGAGAGGTTCCTTAACCATGGCATCTTCGGCACCGTTCAGGCAGAAACCAGGCAGTTCCTGAATACCGAGATTCGGGATAGAAGCGCAGATCTGCAGACATGCGGCTGTGGATACAGGTCCCAGAGGATTGTGCGGGATCAACAGTACATCGTGTGCTTCCGCAAGTCCTGCGATCTTCTTGGCTGTAGTGATACCGCCAACCGCACAGACATCCGGTCTGACATACTGACATGCGTGTCTGGCCATCAGCTGTTCAAATTCTCTCAAGTTATAGAAACGTTCGCCTGTGGAGATCGGAACTCCGATCTTGGAAGCTACTTCTGCCATCGTATCGACGTTGTCCGGTCCTACAGGGTCTTCAATGACATACGGGAGATACGGTTCTACGGCACGTCCGAAGGCTACCGCTTCCGGAAGTGTCATCCCGCGGTGTACTTCCAGAATCAGGTCGAAGTCCCAGCCTACGGCTTCTCTGACCGCCTTGACTGTACGTACCGTCTCCTGAATACGGTTAGCGAAGAATTCATCTCTCCCGTCCTTGGAGTTTACCGGACCGTTGCAGAAGATCTTGGCAGCAGTAAAGCCCATTTCCTTGAGTTTAACGTATTCCTGAACGGTTTCTTCCAGGTTGCCGGTATGTTTCATAATGGACGCATAACATCTCACCTTGTCTCTGGTCTTTCCCCCGAGTAATTCGTATACAGGTACGCCTAATGCCTTACCCTTGATGTCCCAGAGCGCGATATCAATTGCGGAGATCGCAGCCATGATCACAGATCCGCGGAAGTATACCGAACGGTAGAAATTCTGGTTGATATCTTCAATCATGAAGGGATCTTTTCCAATCAGGTATTCACGGAATTTCAGGATGGTTTCTGCTGTTGCTTTCAGATAACCCCAGTTACCTGCTTCACCAAGACCTACGATTCCTTCATCGGTATAAATATGACAGAAGAGATAATGTTTCGCGTACTGAATTGTTACATCTGTAATTTTCATTGTAATTTTCCTTTCTCTTATAACAGACTTCGGATAAATCTTTTATGTAATTCCAGAGCTTCTTCCCACTCTCCGTTACGGTTGATCGTGAAACCGTGCATGGAATTCCGGAATCTTCTCCAGGTTACTGCTGTACCTGCTTTGGCGATCTGGTTTGCGAATGTTTCGCCTTCTTCGCGGAGTGTATCCGTTCCGGCAGTGACAACCAATGTTTCCGGGAATGCTGCGAGGACTTCATCCGGCAGCAGGATGGGTGAAGCGAGTTCATCGATACACTGCTCTGGTTCCATATATAATTCAAGATAATTATATTCCATCAGAGCTCTTGCGGTACGGCGTTCATCCTTGTAATCCTCTTGATTTAATTTCACGAAAGGATTGATACGCTGATCCGCGGGGATATAGTCCAGGATGAGACCTCTGACATGGAAGGCCGGTTCTCTTTCATTCAGCGCCAGAGCACCGCAGGCAAGATTACTTCCGGCACTGTGACCAAGCAGGAAGATCTTTTCCTTGTCAAAACCGTATTCCTCCGCGTGTTCACAGGCGTATTTCGTAATATCGTATGCTTCATAGACCGCTGCCGGGAACGGATATTCCGGAGCCAGAACATAATCGACATCCCATACGGTTGCTCCAAAGTACTCTGCCATTTCACTGCAGTATACTGTATCACGGTCAGCCCTTCCCTTGATGAATCCGCCGCCGTGCAAGTTGATAAATAACGGACGATTCTTTTCTCCCTTTGTGCCGTCAAAGATATACGTGTCTGTACCTCTTTCATTTGCCGGAAGTAATTGACGAACCGGCTGTACAGGCAGTGCAGCCAGTATTGCCGGATCAACCGGGCGGAAGGCTCCGGCTTTACGGCACCTTTCCGCCAGTTGGATCTTATATTCATTCATTTCTTAGAACGCAGGGATCAGTGTCATCGTGCAGACAACAGAGACGATGCAGATGATCAGAGAAGGTAACCAGCCCATCTTGAGCAGGTCTTTCTGGTCGTATCCGCCGGCACCCATCATCAGAGGTACGGTAGCTGTCGCAGACGGTGTCAGGAACGCTGTCAGGCAGGCAGCCTGCAGAAGTACCAGCGGTCCTATCGGGTTACAACCAAGAGACTTACAGGTCAGGATGACGATCGGGATAAAGATATTCTGTACAGACTGGTTCTGCATGAATTGTGTCAGGATGAACGGAATGATGAAGAATGCCGCGCCGATCACATAACCATTACGTGTTCCGCCGAGTGCACTTGCCAGAGCATTTCCAATTAAGTCACCAAGTCCGCAGGAAACCATTGCGCCGCCAACAGACAGAGCTGCGATCAGCATGAGAACGATCATGAATGGAACTGCGTTTGTGGCTTCTTTCGGAGTAAGAACGCCGGTAACGATTTCAAGAACAGCACCGGTCATGGCAACCTGCCAGTTCGCAAGACCAAGCTTGGATGCGAAGACGAGTCCGAGTGTTGTCAGAGCGAACAGGAAGTAACCGAGGAATTCCTGAGTCGGAGGAAGAGCTTCTTTTTCCGCTGCGCCTCTGCCTTTTCCGTTTGATCCTTCGATCGGGTTTGTCGGCTGATCGGGTGATGTTTTCGGAGCGATGAAGATTGCGTAGAGGATAATGATAACTGCAGAGAGAATACGTCCCTTAAACGGATCTAACAGTTGCATTGCATATTCTGTATAACCATAAGATTCCAGGTAACCGTTATTTGTTGCGAACATGACAGCACCGCTTCCGATAGGAAGAACACCACAGGTTCCGACAACAACAAGACCCATCGCAAACATTGCCTTGGAAGGACTTACACCAGCTGCTTCACAGCTTGCGGCCAGCATCGGAGAGAGGATCGTGAATACAGCTACCGGGCTGGGAATCAGGTTGGAAAGCAGGAAGGTAACGAGCAGGTAACCAGCCATCATGACCGTGAAGTTACCGCCGGCGATCTTGAGAACGAGATTGGATAATTTCTTGACCGCCTGGGTTCTGTTGAAGCCTGCCGAGACGATGAACATGCCGGTGATCAGCAGTACGTTGGCATTCGCGAAGTTTCCGAGAACCTGTTTCGGATCAACTAATCCGGACCATGCAGTGAGGATGATCGCGCACAGGGCAACGACTCCGTTGGTTGTGTGAAGCTGTTTAGCGAAGACATATCCGCCGATTAAGAATACGAACAAACCTAAGCAGATATACATTTGAGTTGTCATAGTGTCCCCTTTCTGTCTATTCAGACTTTCTTGACGACTACAATTTATCGTTGTCTCAGACAATACGAAATTCTTATCTTCTGCACTTTTTTGTGTAACTTTCCGTTTCATTCTTTTCAAAAGAGCGGATGATCGTTGTTTCTTTCTTGTTTTATCCAAACATTTTACCTGTCATTGTGTGTTTTCACTTATAATAAAATTGTCTGATAAAAGGCTTATCATGCCTGTATTATCGCGATAGTAACAATCATTTCTGCATTCTTCCGCAAAATGACTCAGTAAACTGCCGAAATATTCCCACAGGGAAAATGTTTGGATAAGGAGAAAAAAAAGATGGCTGAAAACCGCTATAAAATGTCCTGGCCGAAAGACAATCTGTATGTAGAAGTCTATGTGCATCAGGTACAGAGCTTCCGTTATCACTGGCATGATGATGACTTTGAACTGAATATCCTCCTGCAGGGCAAGCAGCACTTCTATCAGGGAACCGATCTTTATCATCTGGAAGAAGATGACGTTGTACTGGTCAATCCCAACCTCGGCCATGCGTCTTACTGTGATCCGGAGGGAACGATTGCCTTTGTGCTGCATTTCTCTTCTCTGGCTTTTAGACCGTTTGTTAAGAAAGGTCAGTCTCTGCGGTTTACACACTGTCTATCCGATTCCTCAAGCAGACAAAATCCTTCGTACAAGAGGATACGGATGTTTGCGGCACAGATCCTTCAGTATTTATCTCTGAATGACGCGTATTCTCAGTATATGGCCAAAGCCAGTATGGAAATGTTGATCGGTACATTGTGCACGATGTTCAAATCCGAGATCGTTGAGTCCGGTACTCAGGAAAACGAAGAAACCCATCGTATCCTGCGTACGGTGCTCGAGTATATTGAAAAACACTATCAAGAGAAGATATCTCTGGAAGATATCGCCGGTCTTACGGGATATAACCGTACGTATATTTCCACGTTATTCCATCAGACTCTGGGAATACGTTTCTATGATTATCTGATTCGTCTTCGTCTTCAGAAAGCCATACAGGATTTAACCACTACAGATAAACCCCTGACAGAGATTGCGCTGACGCATGGCTTTTCCGATCTGAAATCCTTTAACGCAAGATTTAAGGACATGTTAAAGATACTTCCCTCCGAATACAGGAATAAAATCATTACCGGCATCACTCCTTCCCAGTACTGGGATATCCAGGCAATACCTGTAAATGACCCGCTGATCCGGGAAAAACTTATGTCTTATATGAGTCTGTAACCAGCCAGATATACGTATGAAAAAGAATCTGATCTTAGCTGTATTATTACCGGTTATCGGTGTATCTGTCATGATGTATATCGAAGCGGTGATCAAGCCGGTATATCTGTACAAGAGTCTTCTGAAGATCTTTGTCTTTTCTTCTGTAGCTGTGATCTATTCCCTGGTAACGAAAGAAAAGATTATAGATCTGATCCGTATACGGAAGAGATTGCCCTCCCGCAAACTGATTCTGGCCATGATCTTTGTCTATCTGTTTATTCTCTGTGTGTACTTCTTATTACATGATCGTATTGATTTATCCAATATCAGGAATAGTCTTCTGGCCAAGGAAGGCTTGACCAGAGATAACTTTATCTTTATCTTCTCCTATATCATCGTGATCAATTCTTTTCTGGAAGAGGCTTTGTTCCGGGGTTTTCTCTATACGGTTTTTGCGGACCGGAATCATCCTGTATCCGGGGCGGTATTCAGCAGTCTGTTGTTTGCGGTCTACCACCTGGGAATCGTGTTTACCTGGTTTGATCCGCTGATCTTGATTCTGTGTATCACAGGGCTCGCCGGGACAGGATTATTCCTGCAGTATATCTGTATCAGGGAAGATAATCTGTTCGCCTGCTGGTTTGTGCATGCGTGTGCGAATCTGGCAATCAATACCATCGGCGCATTCATGATCCTCCAATAAAAAACCAGAGATTTCTCTCCGGTTTATTCTGATCTTAAGGCTGCTACAGGATCGCTCTTGGCAGCTTTTCTTGACGGCAGTAAACCACCGATCAAGGTTAATACAACACTCAGGATCACCAGGGTTACAGCGCCCGTCACAGGCAGTCTTGCCCAGATATCCGCGTCAGTCAGGTGATGGATCAGCATATTACCAGGAATCAGTAATAACAGTGTTATACCGATACCGAACAATCCTGCCAGTAATCCGATGATGAATGTCTCCGCGTTGAATACAGAAGATACATTTCTCTTGGAGGCACCGATGGCACGCAGGATACCGATTTCTTTTCTTCTTTCCAGTACGCTGATGTAGGTGATGACACCAATCATGATTGAAGATACGACCAGGGATATTGCCACAAACGCTATCAGGACATAACTGATCGCATTGATGATATCCGTAACGGATGACATCAGTAATCCAACCGTATCGGTATAGGTAATGACTTTCTCCTCATCCAGGAACCGCATACGTTCGTTATACGCATCCAGGATCTCTATGATCTTACCCTTTCCTTCAAAGTCTCTGGGATAGATCGTAATTGTGTAAGGCTTACGGACATCCGCATATCCAAGCAGTTTCAGGTTGGATTCATACGATGCGGGCTGTTTGGACATCAGGGATGTCAGTAACTCTGAGAGTTCCTGTTCATCCATATTCATGGATATGGCTTTCGCGAATTCTTCCGGGTGGATGGAGAAGGCGTCGTTCATGTTGGAGGCAATCTGTTCCACGGCAGTCGTCATCACCGTTTCAATCTTTCCCGCGAACTGTTCCATAAACGAAGTCAGTCCTGACGCTATCGCCTCACCCAGAGATCCCGCAATCCCCGAAAACATGGAACCCAGTGCCTCAGAGAGAGATTTCTCCAGTTTCTTTGTGTTGACAGAGGATTCAATTCCCTTGGTCAGTCTTTCCTTGCCGTCTTCCGTCTGTAAATACTTCTGGAACGAAGATAATAGTTTCTCCGGTTCCGGAAGAGAATTTTCTTCCGCATAACTCTGGTATCCGTCTGTCAGATCCTTGGTCAGTTTATCCATTTCTTCCTGGGGAATCGGATGGGCCGCAAGATCATCAAACAACGCGGTTAACTGTTCATTGATGATTGCCTGCGCTTCCGGTGTCGCCAGATACTCCTGCATGTTCTCATCAAAGTTCTCCGGGTCTTTTCCCTCGGTGATGACATACTGTGTATAACCCGACATGACCTGGGTCACCAGGTTCTGGATATATTCGTTGGTCAGGGTATCCAGTTCGTTATTCCGGATGATCTCTGTTAAGTCTTTTGCCAGCAGTTCGCGGGCTTCTTCTGTCTGGAGATACTGCCAGACGGCAGCCCCGAGCTTCTCATAATCCGTGGAAGGATCCTTGGACGCATATTCCTGATATCCCTCCAGGATATCCTTGAACATCTCCATGAGATTCTTCGAATTTACCTCGATCTCTATCTGACTCAGAGCTTTCATCAGTTCTTCTTCGGATACACCGGGCATGGATCCGGACAAAGCATTGGGATCGATCAGACCGGACATATCCATATCACTCATATCCAGATTCGCGAACACGGAAGAATCGATGGTCATCTTGCTGGAATCAAACGAGAATACACGGTTTAACGCCTCCGTATCCACCTGGAACAACGTCTCCAGATTCAGGGAAGTATCTTCTCTGTCTTCGTTAAATCCCTTGCCGGTAAAGACATCCTGCGAAGGATCTGCCAGCTGTAACTGGGTGATCCGGCTGTCACGGGAATTCTCAATCATGTGGACAACCAGAGATTCCGGATAGTATATTCCTCCCTGTAACATCGTTACCGACGCATCTTCCCTGGGCTGCACTACACCCACGATCTTCAGATCTTCTCCGTTTACCGCCAGATCATAGATATACTTCTTATCCTCGCTCTTATCTGTCCATACTTCGTATTCCGAGTCATAGACATATTTTGCGTAGTGATCCACAAGTTTAAAGGTAATCCCCAGGAATTCATCATACCGGAAGACTCTCAGGGGACCTTCCGCATCCTTGACACTTTCTCCTGCCGAGAAAGATTCCAGCATCTTATCTAGTTCCTCCGCATCCTTCAAACCCAGGGTATACAGCACCAGATCACTTACTCTTCCAGATTGTGATATGACAAGTACACACTCGTTGTAGTTCTGCGGCCAGTGTCCCGCCATGACATCGTAAGAATCCCGGAACAGCGCGGTATCCTTCGGCAAAGCCCGGAAGATATCCATACGCATGGAAGACAACATGAATGAGGAAGAATTAAAGCCCAGCACATCAAAGGACTTATCCGGATTGACCTGACGTACGGTCTTTTCTTCTTCATCTACACGGTAGATCAGCGGTGTAACGTTATAGGTATATTCAATTGCCTTGGCATAGTTATAGATATGACTGTCCGGTCCTTCAAAGTAATCCTTTAATGACGCAAGGTCATTGGCGCTCACCCGGGAGAACAGTGAGGAAGCGATACGTCTCTCCTTGACGTTCGCGTCTTCTTTTTCTTCGGTCTCCGGCATTTCCAGGAAGGCGTTCAGGGATACGCTGCTGTTCTGGATCTCCAGAGGATATTCCAGCAGGGTCTCTTCCTCAATATTCTTGATATACTGGTTTACACCGTTGGACAGAGACATGATCAAAGCGATACCGATAATACCGATAGAACCTGCAAAGGCCACCAGGATCGTACGTGTCAGCTTTGTACGAAGATTGTTGAAGCTCAGTGCCAGAGCTGTCAGGAAAGACATGGATGATCTTCCCATATTCTTATGTACAGGAGGTGCTGTGTCTGCGTCATCCACGATAAACGGATCCGAATCTCCTATGATCTTTCCGTCTTTCAGGTTGACGATACGTGTCGCGTACTGTTCCGCAAGTTCGGGGTTATGGGTAACCATGACGACCAGACGGTCACTGGCAACCTCTTTCAACAAGTCCATGACCTGAATACTCGTTTCCGTATCCAATGCGCCGGTAGGTTCATCTGCCAGCAGGATATCCGGATCATTGACCAGGGCACGGGCAATTGCCACTCTCTGCATCTGTCCGCCGGACATCTGCGCCGGTTTCTTGTGCATCTGATCCCCAAGACCTACCTTACGCAAGGCATCCTGTGCTCTTCTTCTGCGTTCACTGCCGGATATACCGCTAATCGTCAGGGCAAGTTCCACATTTGCCAGTACAGTCTGGTGAGGAATCAGATTATAACTCTGGAAGACAAAACCAATCGTATGGTTACGGTAGGAGTCCCAGTCTCTGTCTTTATACTTCTTTGTGGAGATACCGTTGATGATCAGATCACCGCTGTCATACCGGTCCAGACCTCCGACAATGTTCAAAAGCGTTGTCTTTCCGGATCCGCTGGGTCCGAGAATGGCAACGAATTCATTATCTCTCAGGTTCAGACTTACATGGTCCAGAGCTTTCTGTACCAGTGAACCTGTTCTGTATTCTTTACAAATATCCCTGATCTGTAACATATTCAGAGCATTTATATTATCACACGACTGTGGATATTTTATGTGATGAAATAAAAATATTCTGTGTTAACGGATGGAACATATATAAAAACCGTAGATGTTTATAGAAATACAGTGGTTATCCTCACGGAATCAGCCGTAATGATCGCAGCCTGTGATAAGATGAAACCAGAATAAACAGGAGGTATGAATATGCGGCAGTTTCTCGTGTATGATCTTGGCGGTACATTTATCAAATACGCGTTGATGGATGAATCCGGCACTGTGATCGAACAAAGTAAAGTTCCTTCCCCTACGGATAATCTGGATCATCTTCTGGATGTCATGGCGGAGATTGCGGCTGGTTATAAAGGAAGTTTTGAAGGTGCGGCAGTATCCATGCCGGGAAGAATTGATACCAGGAAAGGGATTGCCTATACCGGCGGCGCATACAGATTCATCAAGGATACACCGTTTGCGGAATTACTCCGTGAGCGTATCGGCACAGATGTTGTGATCGCGAATGACGGCAAGTGCGCAGCCAAGGCAGAAGTGACCTATGGTGCCCTGAAGGATGTGGAAAACGGTGCGGTTATCGTCCTGGGAACAGGTACCGGCGGCGGTATCGTGCTGAATCATGATGTCTGGATGGGACAATCCGGAGGTGCCGGAGAGTTATCCGCCCTGGTCTGTGATCTGAACAAGGTAGCCCAGCATGGCTTCGGCATGGATAATCCCGGCAGTGTTTATGCGGGATTCGGCAGTGCTACTGGATTGGTCCTGTGCTATGCGGAAGCCAAGGGAATTCCGGTGCCTCAGGCCTTTGAGACGATCAACGGGGTGACCTTCTTTCAAGCCTACGATGCCGGTGAAGAGGAAGCTGTAAAAGCGCTGGAGACTTTCGGGATGAATACAGCTGTCGGTATTACTTCCGTACAGTGTGTGCTTGATCTGGAGAGGTATGCGATCGGCGGCGGAATCAGCGCCAGAAAAGAAGTGACAGATTCAATCCGTAAGGGTATCGATAAACTGTTCTCCGGCAGTTTTACCCTGCCGTTCTCCAAACCGGAGATCGTTACCTGCACCTTCGGCAATGACGCCAATCTGATTGGTGCCTTGTCTTTCTATACCAGCAGGAAAGACTGAAGCAGGTATTGATTTCACCGGAAAAACAAGTAAACTGATTCTTGCGTAAAACGCTGAAACGGAGAATAAACATGAAATATAACAAGATTGCGGCAGTCCTGGCATCTGTCCTTGTAGTGAACATGGCTGCCTGCGCCAAAACAGACAAACCTGCGGAATCCGCTGCTCCTCAGGCTACAACTGAATCCAGCAAAGCAGCGATCGTCGGTTCCTGGCAGTTATCCCAGGTTCTCGTTTCTGAGAAAGAAGGAGAAAACCCTGTAGAAGTAAAGGAAGAAGATCACGCTTCCATGTTCGAAGAGAAGGAAAACGTCTATACCTTCAATGAGGATGGGACCGGAATGATTCTGATCATTGCCGGACCGGACAAACTGGAAAAAGAAGTTACCTGGGTAGCCAACCCGGAAGGAAGCTTCACTGTCACAGACGATGGCGAAGAAGAATTCTATCTTTATGATCCTGTAGACGATGTCCTGATGAGAGAGTATATCGAACAGAATCCGTACATCCATGTACTGACCGTATTTGCGCGTCAGTAGCACCGGATACTGACAGATATCCGGGAAACTGAAAAAAAAGCGGGATAAAAAAGAACTGCCTTAGCAGTTCTTTTCGTTCTATTCGATCATAATTGTTGTCTTATGCGGCAGTTCTTTCTCATCTTTCTTCGGTACTTCCAGAGTCAGTACACCATCTTCGAATTTCGCTTTGATCTCCTGCGGGGTGATCTGTTCACCAACGTAGAAGCTTCTCTGCAGGGTTCCGGCATATCTCTCCTGCCTTACGATCTTGCCCTGGGTATTCTTTGTGTCCTGATCCAGGCCTTTCGCTGCCGTGATGGTCAGATATCCATCTTTCAGTTCCAGCTGGATATTCTCCTTCTTGAAGCCAGGCAGATCTACTTCTACCTGATAGTGATCTTCATGTTCGCGGACATCCGTCAGCATCTCTCTTCCTGCGCGTTTTCCGTACAGTTTACGGTCAATGCCGCGGAACTCCTTCTCGAAATCATCCATCCAGTCATCAAACAAATTCTCTGTGAAAAATCCAGGTCTCAACATAGTTACTACCTCCTTTACTCATCTTCATGTTCAATGTATGAACTATGTCTGAGCAAGGGAATGGAGGGTTTGGATTCTATATCAATGTAGGATCTTCTCTGTTCCTCTGTTCAATTCTGTTATAGTCTTCTTTGCTAGCACTGTCAATAGGCGAGTGCTAATTTTCAAATAATTTTTGTGTTAATTCTCTGGCTTTCTCCGTCAGCGGTTCATCCATACTTCCCGGTTCCACGGCTCCGAAAGACTGGAAGACCAGGTGGTCCGCAGACCCCTTATCCAGCGTATAACCGCCGTCTCCGGGAATATGCGTGATCACGAAGACATCGTCCAGGCCGGTAGCTTTCATCATATCTCTGCCAATCTCCGCGTAGATCTCCGCGCTGGTCAGAAGAATACCGATATGACCGAGACGGATCCCCTGCACCGCCACATCCAGCGTTCTGTCAGGATCCGGCACCATCTTCGGAAGTTCCGGCATCACCGGCAGATCTCCCGGTTTTCTCTCTCCGCGTCCGCCCATACGCAGGCCAAACGGAGGCATCTTGAACGCAGGATCTTTCATTCTTGCGGGAACCAGTATATTGGAGGTAATCAAGTCAATTTCGTCCTCTTCTGATGTCACCACAGACTCCAGACACTTCACCGCGTCCGCGCCCTGCTGTGTACCGAGAATATCCATGTTCATATACCCTGTACCATCCGGATAATCCAGTCTTGTGACATATCCGTCCTCATATTCCTTGTACTGGTAATCAAACAACAGCGGATCCTGGTTTCCGGCAGCCCCGGAAGTCCAGATACACACGGTATCTTCCCCGTAGTAGTTCTCCACGAACTCGCAGGCAATCCCCGGGAAATTGGATGAACTCTTGATCTTCCCGTCGGTATCCTTCGCACAGAACGCGCATACCGCATGAGCACCGAAGTTCAGCATTGCCGCAATCATCCGGTCCTGTTCATCCGTGATCTTGACGACTGCCAGCGTATGATTGGAATACAGATCGTATGCCGGGCCTTCCACCCAGAAGCCATGCGCAGTCTTCTTGTCCCGGTTCACATTACAGTAACTCTGTATCTCCCCGTAACCGATCTTTGCCTTACGCATACTTGAAACAGCCTGCCGGACTGCCGTACAGGCCTGTGTTACCGCGTATTCCTTAAAGAACGCGAACTTGTCATCCGCGCCTTTCACCATCTTACTGCGGTCATTCGGAGCCGAATGATTATGTGTAACCGCGACGATGATCTCTTCTTCTTTATAGCCGGAAGCTTCACTGAGTTTCTTCATCAGTTCCGGATGCGAAGGAATATCACTCATCTCAAAGACCACAAACAAGATCTTCTTCTCCGTATTATCCAAAGCCAGTGCACGTACATGGCAGGGATTCCTGCTCTCTTCTGTCATCCCGAAATTCGTTGGAAACGGATAATACTGTTTCGGGGGATCAATCGTTACTTTCCCCGCTCCTGCATATAACTTGCTCATTATAAATCTCCCTTTTGTACTATGCTGTTTTGTCAAAACCCAGATACTGTGTTCCGTGATAGGACAGTTTTCCCTTGTCACCCACATGCAGGAATCCGTACTCCTGTTCACTGATGTGGAACTCCTCACGTTCCCCGTTCTTCTTCTCAAATGTCACGTAATACTCTGTAACCGAAGAAAGACCACTGCGGCTCACTGCCGCATCCGCTACCGGTTCATACTCTTGTCTGTCTTCACGCAGGTCTACGACCTTCACTTCCGCACTCTGATACGGAGATTTGTTGTTTAACCGCTGCCGTAAATATCCCGCCAGGACAAAGACAGCAATCACTGCCAGTACACCAATCAAACCTTTAATCATCTCCGGTACCTCCTGTTTTTTCCTTTAACTTCTTCTGTAACAACAGATATCTCCGGTACTTCTCTTCTTTCGCAAAATGTACATCTCTTGACTGTGGATACACATTTATATAATCCAGTACTTCACCAGGAAACTGCTCACTTGTCAAATCCACATCTCTTCCGGAAATACGGTTAAAACAATGATAATTCCCGTCTTCCAGGGGTATACCATACACCTCTCCGCCAAACAGATCCTGTACCAGAAACGCAGTAATGGAACACTGTCCAAGCGTGAAATTCTCTTCTGACCACTGCGCGCGCATCCTCGGCGTACAGGTCTCCGCACACCAGACATCCTTCAGCACATGATAAAGATCATCCACCGTCCCTATCCCGGGATACAGAGGATTGACTACAGATATACTCCCGTTTTCCTTACCGTAATACATGGTTACTCTGTTTGAATTATATCATCTATATGATTCTGTACGCATGAGGGATTTACGGTGATTCTCTCCTGCACATAACGTGTACAACAGAAAACGACAGTTCATTCTCAAACTGCCGTTTAGATCAGACATTAATGAATCAAATCTCAACCTTTTCTGTTTCAGATAGATATTCTGAATATATACGTTGATACTCTTCCGGAGAGATTTCATATTGCTCTGTAATCATATTACAGATACGTTCATCCTCGAGATTCAATTTACTTAGTATCTGTATCGCATTGACAATACCCTTGATTCTTTCCTGTTCTCTAGCTTCTCTTGCCATTCTCTCCATTTTCTCACCGATTGTCATAAACCGTTCTCTCCAATCCTTGTTGTACCGGACTTCCTGTTTTCCTCTCCAACCAATATTAATTATGAATTCATCACTTTGTCGAAGAGATCCAGCATACCTCCTACCACGATCTGGTCATTCTGACCTTCCTTGATCATACCGTAGGACTGGAATACTTTCTTCCCGGTAGAAGCGTTATCCAGGAGATAGCCTACCCATGGTGTACCTGTATATGTAACGATCAGCGTATGTGCATACGGGGAAGCTTTCTTGCACATCATACCGATCTCGTTGTACAATTCCGCCCCCAGGCTAAAGTACGCGATATCACCGAAAGTGACGACCTGCGCCAGTGCCGGAGCCCATTCACCGCTGAGTGTGGTTTCTGCCAGTTTCTTCTCCTGTTTTACATTCGGGATCACATGCATGTTATCTACCATCTTCCGGTGCCATGCGCGGTCAATTCCTTCCGGGAACTTCTGCGTCGGGAAGTATAACTCACTCTTCACGCCTTTGATCACCACATGATCCTTATACGTTGTGATACCCTTCAGCACACGGATCACATCCTGAGCGATCTTCTGTCCTGTCGCTACACCGAGCTGATATGTCGTACCGTTCGGCAGTTGTCCGTGGTACATGGTCTGGTTATCGTCAAAGTATTGGATAAATCCGGTGAATACGGGGTTCTGGTTTCCTGCCGCGCCTGGCTGCCATAAGACTACCGAACCGGGATACTGTCTTTCCACATAACTTGTACAGATGCCGGGGAAATCACAGGTTACTTTCATCTTGCCGTCCGCGTCAATGGCACAGAAAGACATCACGGAGTGGATCGCGTAGTTGGCGATGGCTGCGATCAGCTGGTCATTCTCATCCACGAATTTAACTACAGCCAATGTCTTATCACTGCAGCCTTCCCAGTTGACACCCTGCATCCAGTAACCGTCATCGAACAGTTCGTCACGGTTCACATTCTGGTAACACTTACCTTCACCGTATCCATATTTAGCCGGGCGCAGATTCTGCAGGGCTTCGCCTACAACCTTTACCGCGCCGTCCATGACATGTTCTGTCCAGCGGATCACTTCCGGGGTATCTACCGAAGCCACCTGGGCTGTAGAAGCCTTGTGGTCAGCACCTGCCAGATGCGGGGCGCTGTGATTATGTGTACCGTTCAGGATCATGTTTTCCTGACGTATGCCGTACTTTTCTTCGATCTGTTTGCGCAGTTCATCCGCACGTGGGACATTTCCCAGTTCAAAGGATTCAAACAGGAACAGGGTCTCCCCGTTGTCGATAACGATTGCCCGCGCATGTAGTTCTTCTCCCTCACGTACAGCTTCATACTGCCCGCCGGAGAATGCCTGCGGAATCGGTAACATCCCTTCCTGATTCGGGGAAATATCCACCTTTGCGGCGCCTACTCTTAATTGTTTAGTCATTGTGAATACCTCTACTTTCTCAATCTATCAAGTTCTGCATACATCCTGCAGTTTATTTCTTCATCGACCGGATCACCCGGTTTAGTTCTTCTCCCTGGCATGGATAACACACCAGCCGGTATACTCCGTCTTCGTACGTGATTACAGACACATCCCCGTTACTCATCACGACTTTCTTGTTGAAGATATTCTTTCCGGTGAGCGCGCGTAACGCATAGCGGTAAAAACTGCCGTGGCTGACCACCAGGACCTGATCACCGTCTTCACATTGATCAGCCATGGTCTGAAATGCCCGTCCTGCACGTATAACCATATCCTGATTACTTTCGCCGCCGACCGCGTGAAAACTTCCGATCATATGCATGAAGATGATCCGGATCAGGTGCTTTCTGGAAGGTTTTCCATCCAGACTCCCGAAGTCCATTTCCATCAGGTCATCCAGCGGAACAATAGGCAGATCTCTGTTACCCAGCAGGATCTTCGCACTGTCCATGGCTCTTCCCAGAGAAGACGAGAAACAACGATTAAAGGGGACCTCTTTCAGTACTTCTGCCGTCCCAAGCAGCCCCTGTTTTCCTTCTTCCGTGAGCGCGGAATCCAGCTGTCCCTGCATGATTCCCAGACGGTTATACTCGGTTTTCCCGTGCCTGGTATAGTAGAACGTTACCTTCATGATTTACCTCATACAACTCTTCACAAATGCCTGAAACAGAAGATCTTGTTCACTACTGTCATACATCATCTCGGGATGCCACTGCACCCCTACCGCAAACCTGTTCTCCGGATAGACGACAGCTTCGGTCACCCGGTCACCGGATACACCCGCAACGGTCAGTCCCTCACCAAGATCCTTTACTGCCTGGTGATGATAAGAATTCACCATGATCCTCTGTTTCCCGTAGATCTCTGCCGGCAGAGAACCACTCTCCAGTAATACCTCATGCCATCCTTCATTCCTGGGACGATCCCCGCCGGAGTGATTCTGATACCCCGCTTTCTGCAGATCCTGGTATAACGTGCCACCGCATGCGACATTCAGCACCTGTATGCCACGGCAGATCGCCAGCAGACTCTTATCCCTTTTCAACGCATACCTTGTCACAAACAAGTCTTGTTCATCTCTTTTCACGCAGAAACTTCCGGTATCCGTATTCTCTTCCCCATACCAGGAAGGATCCATGTCATGTCCGCCGGAAACCAGAATACCGTCACAGCGGTCCAGCAGTTCTTCCAGAATCTCTTGATTGCCCATGACCGGCAGCCACACCGGCATACCACCTGCACGTTCTATCGCCCGGATGTAATCCACTGCCGCATAATCAAAATACTGTCCTTTAGCTCCCAGTTTACTCGCATCCGCAATCACATCATCTTCCTGGTAATTCATGGTTATCCCAATTAAAGGTCTCATATAAATACTCCTGTAAAACAAATGATCTATATACATGTTAACATTGTACCGCCGTACAAAAGAAGACCGTTTCTCCCGGTGATCACAGGATTACATATCTTTTTTTCTTTCTTATCCGAAATGGTTATTTTTCTCTGCGAAATAGGTTAACATTATAGGGAGAAGAAGGAGTGAACTATGAAAACAATCTCACCGTTACAGAAAGAAAGATTAACCTATCAGCCTAAACTCCCGGGAATGCTCAGACATGGTATCTCTGAGATTTCCGTCAGAGAAGGAGAAGTAACACAGAGCGTAGCAGATCAGGAAAAGATCCACGCATTATTCCCAAACACTTACGGTAAAAGAGAAATTACCTTTGAAAAAGGACAGAACACATCCGCACCTAAAAAACAGGTTGTCGGTGTGATCCTTTCCGGCGGACAGGCTCCGGGCGGACATAACGTTGTCTGCGGTCTCTACGATGCCTTAAAAGCCACCAACAGTGAAAACGTACTGCTTGGCTTCAAGGGCGGACCCAGCGGTCTTTTGGAAGACAACTATCTGACCTTTGATGATGAATATATCAACCAGTTCAGAAATACCGGCGGATTTGACATCATCGGTTCCGGCAGAACAAAACTGGAGACCCAGGAACAATTCGCCATTGCAGCCGAAGTATGCAAGAAGCACGGTGTAACCGCAATCGTCATCATCGGCGGTGACGACTCCAACACCAACGCTGCTGTCCTGGCAGAATACTTTGCGGCCCACAATACCGGCGTACAGGTCATCGGATGCCCGAAGACCATTGACGGAGACCTCAAGAACGAAGATATCGAATGTTCCTTCGGTTTTGACACTGCCACAAAGACCTACAGTGAACTGATCGGCAATATCGAAAGAGACGCTAACTCTGCGAAGAAATACTGGCACTTC
>JAFRMA010000099.1 GCA_017430925.1 Solobacterium sp.
CCGGGCAACCGGACAGGTGGAAAAATATCAGATGCCTGTTGGTGAATGGGAATGCGTCGAAATGGTTCTGTCCCTGAAAGGCAACGATGCGAGTGGAATGGTCAGGGATTTCTCTGTACTCCTGCACTCCGGTGATATTCTTACTCTCCCCATAGACAGTGAAGATGTGGACTATGTGCCGGCGGAAGAAGAGTGCCCGGTCCTCTATGAGGATGACTTTGTGTATATCGTACATAAAGACGCGGGGATGCTTGTCCATGATGGTTTTGAGCGTATAGATACATTAGCCACGCAAGCTGCCCGCTACCAGATCAATCACGGTATACATGCGCCGGTGAGGTTTATCCACCGCCTGGATACGGAAACGACAGGATTGATGTTATTCGTGAAGATTCCCCTGTTTCAGGCTTGGTATGACAAACAGCTGATGCAGAAACAGATTCGCCGGGAATATCTTGCGATTTGCCAGGGAAAGATGCGTAAGGGACAGAGGTTTACCTTTACCAATCCTATCGGCAGAGACAGGCATGTCAGCGGAAAATACCGGGTATCTGACACCGGGAAAGAAGCTTTAACTCATGTACATTGCCTTGCACGATCGGGAGAACTGGCATTGCTGCGATGCACACTGGAAACCGGAAGAACACACCAGATCCGTGTCCATCTCAGTGCCCATAAGCACCCGATCATTAACGATCCGCTGTATGGTGTACCGGATATCCACTATCCCGGAATGTGTCTCTGGGCAGACCGTATCACCTTCCGCAATCCGCTGACGCTGGAGGAACACACGATCGAAGATACGCCGCAGAAACAGTATATAGAATTCACGAAAAAAGCCCGCCGGTAATGACGGGCTTTATACTTCTTTGTCTACAACGTTTTATACAACAACGAAGAACTTGATGAGGAACAGTGCCGCGATGACATAAGTCAGTACAGATACGTTCTTCGCATCACCGGAGAATACCTTGATAAATGTATAAGCGATCATGGCAAGACCAATCGCATGTCCGATAGAACCGGAGATCGGCATAGCCAGTAACATGATGAATACAGGAACGATCTGGTCCATATCACTGAAATCAACATTCTGCAGTCCTTCAAGCATCAATACACCAACATAGATCAGTGCGGAAGACGTAGCAGCTGCAGGAATAATTGCGGCAATCGGCGCAATAAACATACATGCCAGGAACATTACGGCAGTAGTCAGAGCGGTAAGACCTGTACGTCCGCCTGCTTCGACACCGGCTGCGGATTCAATGAATGTAGTAACTGTAGATGTACCTGTAACAGCACCGAAGACAGTACCTACAGCATCGGAAAGCAGAGCTTCCTTCATCTGAGGCATATTGCCGTTTTCATCCGTCATACCGGCACGGGAAGCTGTACCTACCAGTGTGCCGATCGTATCGAACATATCAATCATACAGAATGTAATGATCAGAGTAATGGCAGTAAACCAGCCGATCTGCAGGAAACCTGCAAAGTCAAACTTGAATAATGTTGTGGAAGCCATATCCGCAAACGGAGGTACCCAGGAAGCTGTTGTAAGACTTGCGAACGGATTTGTATGGAAGAAGATTGCCTGACCTGCCCAGTAAACAACAGAAGCAACCAGCATACCAATCAGAACCGCAGCCTTTTTCCCCTTCTTGGCAAGCAGAATAATTGTGAACAGACCGACAAACATGGTAATTACGGTAAGGACCATAACACTATATTCAGCTCCCATGCCATTCTTGATCGTACTTGGTGTAAGAGCACCAAAGAAGTCACGCATGACATAGAACGGCGCAGAATAACCGTTACCCTCCGCATAGATACCAACGTTGGAACCAAAGCCGATATTCATCAGCATCAGTCCGATGGAAGGCGCAATACCCAGACGTACGCCCAGCGGAATGGAATCAACGATCTTCTGACGGATATTCAGAACACTGAGACAGATAAACACAAGACCTTCAACCAGGATAATGCACAGAGCCGCCTGGAACGCACTGGTATAATCTTTGCCGGTGAGAGCGACGATGTTTCCTGCAACAACCGCAAAGAAGCTGTTCAGCCCCATACCGGGAGCCATCGCAAATGGTTTGTTCGCAAGGAATGCCATACAGATCGTACCGACTGCAGAAGCCAGACAAGTAGCCAGGAATACACCGTTCCAAAGCGGAGTACCTACCGCAAATCCTGTCAGCAGATTCGGATTCAGGGCGATGATGTACGCCATGGTCATGAATGTGGTCAGACCAGCCAGAAGTTCTGTACGTACATTTGTGCCGTTTTCTTCAAGCCTAAAGAATTTTTCAAACATATATAATCCCCTTCCGTCTTACAAAAAATAAAAACTTCTGCAGTACACTCATAGCAGAAGAGCATTGCTGTCATCAGACTACAATGTCCTGTAAGACAATAAAAATTATAGTCCTTTCCTTTTCTTTTGGAAAGAAAAAATCTCCGATACGGAGATCCTGTTCTATAAATCAAGCCACTCCCACAGGGCATCATAACTGCCGTGAGGAATATCCCTCTTTGAAAGAATGTCCTTACTGTCGATCAGATCATCGGTAAGCAGGAACACCTCCATACCGCACAATTCCGCCGCCAGATCCTCAGACGCGTCATTTCCGATCATGACACACTCTTCCGGCACAAGGCCAAGTATCTCGCAGATTTCCGCATAATACTGAGGATTCGGCTTGCAGTAATGCGAATTCTCGTAGGTTGTCACAAGCGCGAAATCATCCTGGTTCAAACCTGCCCAGGCAATTCTCTGGGCCGTCGCCACCATCGGGAAGATCGGATTCGTTGCCAGAACCACCGGATACTCCTTTTCTTTCAGCCGGGAGATGGTTTCCGCAGCTTTCGGATTATAACCGCATGTATTCTTTGCGTTTACGAACTGTTGAATATAAAACTGGTTAAACAGTTCATAGTCTTTGCGGCTCTGATTCTCGTAGATCTGATCAAATACATCCCAGAATCGTTCTTCGTTGGTCATACTGCCATCATTGGTGACCATTGCCTTGGTTCCGGTCCAGATCGAATCAATCAGTTTCTTTGGCTCATATCCATGCGGAGCCATCCACTGCGCAAGATAAGAAAAATATACCTTGGTGAATTGGTCCTGGTCCATCGGTAATAATGTACCGTCCAGATCGAAGAAGATGTTTCGGATATTCTTTTTCATATACGTGTACTGCCTTTCCGTATGTTTCTTGTTTTCTATTATATAGTGTTGGCACTGTTTTACAAAAGTTCTCGATCATCAGGGATAAGAAAAAGCTCTTTTCAGAGCCTTTTCTTTTTTTGAGGGGATTCATATATAACGGTCTTCAGAAGAGGGGAAATTCTGATTACCATGACTATCTTTCTGAGGATATAATATGATTTTTTCTACGCAGAATTATCGATGAATTATGTGAATTCGTGTGACTTTTTTTATTACCTGGATCATGTGTCACTAAAGAAATCAATACTCGTATTATTGACGAATGTCTCAAGTATTGATAGATTATGATTGTTCAAGGTGTATAGCGTCAAGTGCCTGGAGTCTTGGGAACTCCGGGACGAAAAGAACGTATTCTTGCGGTGGTGCACTCTCCCAATGGTGAAAAGCTTCCTTTTTCACACATTTAAGGGCGAGAAAGGAGGCTTTTATGTTTAGCAAGGAATATTGGTCATCTTCAGCAGAAAAACTCCACTCTACTAAATATCTCGCAATTATGGCATCCATGATCGCGCTGAAGATCGTGGTCTCCTACTGGTATATTCCGGTAGCGGATAATCTGAGGATCCTCTTCACCTTTCTCTTTGTGTCTGTGGAATCCTGTATTCTGGGACCGGTGGCGGCAGTCGTCTCCGGTATGGTTACCGATATTCTGTCCTTTATCATTCATCCTACAGGACCGTTCTTCTTCGGATATACATTGTCATCCATGGCTGGTTCACTGATCTATGCCCTCTTCCTGTACAGGCAGAAGATCACGCTCTGGAGACTTGCCGGATCCAAGATCTGCGTCAATTATCTGGTGAATTTACTGATGGGTTCTCTCTGGTCCTCAATGATGTTCTCGAAGGGATTCTACTACTACTTCGCCAAGAGTATTATTAAAAACACGGTACTGTTGCCGGTGGAAATCGCCGCAATGTATGCCGTGTTCAAGATCATTATGCCGACGTTGCAGAAACGTCATCTGATTTGAGAATCACTACTGCAGTCCGCCGATCCGGATCGAATCGTCCAGCATCTGGATCACCCGTACATATTCCTGATACTCCGGCGTATTCTCAGCATTGGCAGTAATCGTGTTGTATGGGGATACTCTGCAGATCGTATTGTCAGAACATTGTGTGCTGATCAGTTCCACACGGGGATTGGTCAGCTCTATTTTTTTGTTGTCCTTGTATGTGGACTTGGTGATGGTCACGGCTCCGGCAAAACCGAAACTCTGCGTGCCGCGGTCACTCAGAAGATCTCCCAGAGAGTAGAAGATCAGCGTATCGTCGATCCACCCTGCCGGCTGTATGGCATCCGGAGCATTCCCGATGATCACGGAAGCACCGGCATCCGCAAGTTCCTTGGCAATCTGCTGCTGACGGGCGGAAGGCGCCGAACGGTCTTCCCCTTCCCAGTATACAGACACAATCACCACATCTGCCTGAGACGCAGCCCTGGAAACAAACTCCGGTGTACGTTCATCATAGACGTTGACCAGGTATTTTGTCTGTTCCGGAAGTTCATCGTTCAGGATATCTGTATAAGACAGATAAACAACCGAGATATCGTTCTTTTCAAAGACATGGATCAGATTCTGCATATCCGTACCGGTATTCAGTCCGGCTTCCTGCAATCCTGTATTCTGCCAGCAGGAAAGTGTTGTCTCCACACCCTCTTTCCCATGAGAAAGACTGCCGGCATTTGCCAATGCCACACTGTTCAGCCCGGATACTTCCACTGCTTTCGCGAAATCTTCCGGAAGATCTGTACCTACCTGGGTAATCTGATTGTATACAGAGATATCATGGTTGGCGATCATCCTGAGCATATTGGAAAAGCACGGAGTATAATCCGTATACTCTGCCTGATTGTAATCCACAGCGCCTAAAGCCAGAACGTTGATCACGCTGACTTCTTCCTGCGGCACCTGGGGTCTTGGTTCATACTGCGGGACGTTGTTCCTTCTTTCCAAAAGAAAAGTCATGATATTCATCGTCAGACTGATGATACCGATTACCAGTGCAAGTGCCAGCAATAGTTTTCCGCTGGTGTCCCAAAAGCTTTTGTTTTTCATCCTATTACGAATTATACCACGAGAAATGCTATAATTTTAATATGGCAATCAACAAACAACATTACGAAGATGTAAAACAAAAGATTCAGGGTAAAGCTGAACTGTGTATCGTTTCCAAAAAGCGTTCCCGCGAAGATATTCTAGAGTATTACGCTATGGGAGAAAGAATCTTCGGTGAAAATCACGCGCAGGAACTGTTGGCGAAAACTGACCTGCCGGAGGATATCCGCTGGCATTTCATCGGCCACCTGCAGCGTAATAAAGTACGTTCGGTCGTTCCCTATGTGTCCATGATCCAGTCCCTGGATTCTCTGGAACTGGCAAAGGTGATCGACAAGGAGTGCGCAAGGATCGGCAAGGTCATGCCTGTACTGGCAGAATTTCACCTCGCCCTGGAAGATACCAACAAGACCGGGCTGAACGCAGAAGATGCGGTTTCTTTCCTGCAGGAATGCGGGAAATACGAACATCTGGATATCCGCGGTATCATGGCTATGGGACCACACACGGAGAATGAGGATGAAATCGCCCGTATCTTTGAGCAGGGTCACGATTTATATCTGGGGCTGCAGAAGATCTTCGGCTCTGACAAAATTCAAATCTTATCCATGGGTATGAGTGATGATTTCCCGATCGCTCTTGAACATGGTTCAACACTTGTAAGAATCGGCAGTTATTTATTCGAGGATTAGTTATATGGCATTTATCAGAAAAAGTGCAGATACGCGTACATTAAAAGATCCGGTATTTGAGATTGCTCAGATGGCTCAGGCAGACATGAAAGTCAACGGGGATCTGGTCGTTAACGCGACGATCGGTACGTTATACGGCGAAGACGGCAGGCTTGTAGCATACGACAGCGTCTATCACTACTATGATCATCTGGACAGCCGGATCAAGGCGAAATATGCGGCAGGAGTAGCCGGCAATGCAAATTACAGGAACAGTGTATACCGCTGGGTCTTTGACAATATCAAGATCGATCTGCCCCACTCTGTCGTCGCTACCCCGGGTGGCACTGGCTCCATCAACAGTACAATGATGAATATCCTGGAGAAAGGTGAAACCATGATCCTGCCGGATAACTGCTGGAGTAACTACGCGTTGATGGCGGAGATGAATTCCCTGAAGATTGCCCGGTATTCTTTGTTTAAAGATGATCACTACGATATGGACAGTATCCGTGAGACGATTGCGGAAGTACAGAAGAGCCAGGACAAAGTTCTGATTCTGGTCAATGATCCGTGTCATAACCCTACCGGTTACAGTATGTCCGTGGAGGAATGGAAAGAACTGATCGGCATTCTCAACGAAGCCTCCGAAAAAACACCGGTCGTTCTGCTGGATGATATCGCTTATATCGATTATGCCTACAACCCGGAGAGCCGCGCATACATGGCTTTATTCAACACGATTGCGGAAAACGTCATGATCATCGTCTCTTTCAGTTGTTCAAAGACATTGACGTTCTACGGTATGCGGTGCGGTGCTTCCATCGTTCTTGCCAGACGTCTCCGGGATGTACAGGATGCGGAAGCTGTGTTTGAGAAAACTGCCCGCAGTACCTGGTCAAATATCTCCAACAGCGGTATGGAAACCTTTGCCTGGGTGGAAAATGAGTATAAAGAACAATTCCTGCAGGAAAAACAGGAATATATCCAGCTGATGAAGGAACGTTCATCGATCTTCCTGAAAGAAGCTGCCGAGTGCGGTCTTCCCATCTATCCTTACAAAGAGGGATTCTTCCTGACCATCAAGGGTAAAGACCCTGAGACCACAAAGAAGATCCATCAGATCTTCCTGGATAATCATATCTATACGGTCTTGTTAGGCAAGGATATCCGTATCGGCATCTGTTCCCTTCCGGTAAGAAAAGTCAGAGGATTAGCCGGTAAAATGAAAGCTCTGATCGAAGAAAACGGTTTAGGATAAATGACACATATTCTGGGTTCAAAACGAGATTTTCTGGACTGGAATGATGAAGATGCCATGGAATTTCTTGAGATCATCAAGGATATCGCCGATCATCCGGAATTCCGGAAACTGGAACAATTTACACACCACCTGCATACCAACCGCTACCAGCATTGCCTGAATGTTTCCTGGTATACATACCTTTGGGCAAAGAAACTGGGACTGAATTATAAGGAAGCTGCACGCGGTGCTCTTCTCCATGACTTCTTTCTTTACGATTACCGGAGTAATCCGCCGATCAAGGGGAATCATAACGAGATCCATCCGATTGCGGCCTTTACCAACGCGGAGAAATACTTTGAGGTTACCGATATCATGAGAGATTGTATTCTGCGTCATATGTGGCCGAATACTTCTGCCAGTCCGGAAACCAGAGAAGGATACGTAGTCAGTGTTGCGGACAAATACTGCGCGGGAATTGAAGTCGGATCGAAGTCTTATTACGCGATATACCCCGTACTGAAACAGATCTATGAGATGATCGAGGAAGGATTAAACTGATGCCAGCTGCTACTACGCATGTAGAATTTGCCCGGGATGTCTATGCACAACTTCCTGAGGAACATAAAAAGAAGATTACGAATAAACAGTTGTTTTATCTTGGCTCGCAAGGTCCGGATGTGTTGTTTTTCAGCAAGTATTCCTACCTTCCCGGTTCCCTGCATAAATACGGGAATCTTATGCATGTGCAGAAAGTACGGGAAGTCCTTGGATTTATCCGGGATTATGTGGAGGATGTGCCGGAACTGGTTTCTTACTATTACGGATTTTTATGTCATTACGCGCTGGATTCCACAGCCCATCCCCTGATCAACGCCATGGCTGTACGCACGGCGGAAATGTTCGGGGTAAGCGTGAATGAAGCGCATGTGCACAGTGAAGCAGACCTGGATGTGCTGGTCATGGAAAAACATGGGATGTCGTTGAAGGATTACCGTGTCTATGAGGATGTCAAGGTGTCCCGGGATACAGGGATGATCCTGGCTGTCATGTACAGAAAGATGTTTGCGGATATCTTCCATATCGATCTTACACTGGCTGATCTGCAGGAATCGATCCACGGTGTTTCCAAATTGACCTGGCTGCTCAGGCCGAACAACCTGAAGTATAAATTCTTATATCGTCTCGAGAGTCTCGCCGGGATTTCTCACGCGACCAGCGGTATGATGCTGGATCACAAACAACCCCATGGTTTGATGGTCATGAACGAAGATCATGATGAGTATGTATACGAAGATATCCGGGATAACCGGTCTTTCCTGGAGTTATATACGGAGGCTCTTGGGTATGCGCAGAAACTGATCGGGCATCTGGATCTGCAGAGTATCAACCGTGATTTCAACGGTACACCGATTGTGTAAGTAACAGATCTGTGGCAGTCATGGGACTGTCACTTTTTTTATTCCCGCATAAAGAAAAACACCCTGATTATGTTCAGGATGTTTACCGGATTCAGTTATCGGTCAAACCCCAGTTCGGTATCGCGTTACCTCTCCGGATAAAGATCGTCTTCTGGAAATCCGTCTGGTTCAGAAAATGAAGAACTTCATACGTTTCCTGTTCATTACAGCCAACCAGGATCTTGATATCGATCGTCTTGATCAGGATATCTGCCGCCACGACCACACCGGTGACTTTTGATTTTGACTGTGTGCCCAGATATACCGATATACCGGAAGAACTTGTAGAAATCGTGTCTTCCAGATGACCGTATTCCACCGGATAGATCAGATTCTTGAATTTTTGATGAACCTCCCCTTTATGTTTGGAGATCTTCAGATTACTGGACAGAAATAATGTGTCGACTTTCTGCCAAAAATACGCATTGTTTTCAAATTCTGTCATATTTGCCCTCGAATGTTGAAATTATATGACATTTCAATTCGGATGTAAATACATTACATGATTGCTGAAACAATTTTCATTATTTTGTAACGATAACTTTTTCTTTTGTGATGTCCTTGATCGTATGACATCCGGTCATCAGCATTGCCTGTTTCAGCTGATCCTGGTATTTTGCCGCAAGCGCAGTGACACCCTGGGAACCTTCCTTCACACAGGCAAGCGCAAACGGTCTGCCGATCAATACTCCGTCCGCGCCTAATGCCAGGCACTTGAAGACATCGTTACCGCTGCGGATACCGCCGTCAACGAGGATGGTGATCTTTCCCTTTACCGCCTTGACGATTTCCGGGAGAACTTCCACTGTTCCCGGTGTATCATCCATGACACGTCCACCGTGGTTGGATACCACGATTGCGTCAGCACCGGCTTCTACCGCTGTTTCTGCCGCATGGACAGTCATCACTCCTTTAACGATAAACTTCTTATTCAGGGCTTCCCGGATATAACGCAGCTGTTCAACACCCTTGGTCTCCACCGGTGTCTTTCCTGCCCGTAATAACGGTAATCCTGCCGCGTCCACATCCATCGCAGCCATGGCCACATTCAGACCCTTCAGAGCCTCAATACGGGCATCTACACCCTCTTTTACCCACGGCTTGATCGTCGCTATACCCATACCGCCGAGATCATTGATCGCCATTGCAGGTTTCACAAACAACTCTTCCAGATTGATCCCGTCACCGGTAAAGCCCAGGATTCCCGCGTCACGGCATCCCTTAAGCATCAGGCAGGAATAATCATACTCGCTGATTTCATAGCCGTAATTGTTCTGAATACCCGCGACAGGCGCTGAAAATACCGGCATGGACATCTTCAGTCCAAGAATCTCTGTTTCGGTGGATACTTCTCCCGGTTCAAAACAGACATCCATATTGATCTTTACTTTCTTTAAAGCTTCGACGTTGTTGATAAATGCACGACCGGTGTCCTTACCACCGACACCCGGAATCTCTCCGCGGCATGCATATCCGTTGCACTCTTTGCATTCTCTGCACTTCAACATGGTTTCTACCTCCTAAAACTCATAGATTCTTGTATTGCACTGGGATAACATCTCTTCCGGATCATATACTCCGGTAAGATTCATTGCCTGAACCACGATCATCAGACAGCCCATGGCATCACTGTCAGCTTTATGATGATCCAGATCAAATCCCAGATGTTCACACACATCGTTGAGACGATGATGTTCCAGATGAGGGAATACCCTCCTTGCCAGTTCCACTGTATCAAAATACCGGAACGTCGGTAAGGGAATGCTGCAGTTCAGACAGGCTTCCTTCAGACAAGCCATATCAAAGCGGGCATTGTGCGCTGCTATGAGGGCGTCATCCAGATACGGTTCCAGCATCCGGTATACTTCCGGAAATGTCGGAGCGTCTTTCACATCTTCCGGGTATATTCCATGTACAGCGATATTCTGCCGGCTGAACCACCCGACATTCTTTTCCGGACAGATCAATGTTGAGATCTTTTCTTCTATGGAGCCATATTCCAGGACCGCCGCACCCAATGCGCATACGCTTGCCGGATGCCTGTTTGCTGTCTCAAAATCAATTGCGGTAACGATCATCAGTTCTGCCCTACTCCGGTCTGGCGTTTCTCTTTCCCCGGCGCATATTGTTCCAGATACCGGGCAACAGGTCTCTTGGAATATACATCCATGAACTCAGATGTGCCATCCACCAGATTTACCACCAGCTGGTCATTCCGCATATGGTGTTCGTACTGCCAGTTGACAATATCTTCCCAGTAGATCATCGTGCAGGATAAACGATCGGTGAGATTATACAGAATCATGTATTCTTTCGTAAATGTAACCAGGGTCCTGTCCGGCATGACCAGAAGCGCAAAAGTCGCCAGCATGATCAGACTGAATCCGGCAGCGATGAAATACGGATAGCGAAGTATGAATGCCAGTCCCAGGATAATGATACCGATCAACAGTCCTGTAGGCTTGACGGTAATGTGATGTACCGGTTCATTTGTGTCAGGAAGGTTATGGATTTTAATAACACATGATCTCATAGCACTATTATAGTACGATTTCTGTTATACTTGTTATCGTGCATAGTCCAATTCGATTTGAAATCACACATATCTGTAAGGAATCCGGTGCAAGAACCGGTATTTTACACACGCCTCACGGTGATGTGGAAACACCGATGTTCATGCCTGTGGGAACCCAGGCAACCGTAAAGTTCCTTTCTCCGGAAGATTTGTACGAAGCCGGAGCCGGAGTGATTCTTGCCAATACATATCATCTGTGGCTCCAGCCCGGTGAAGAGATCGTGCATCAGGCCGGCGGTGTGCAGAAGTTCATGAACTATCACGGACCGATGCTGACAGACAGCGGCGGTTTCCAGGTCTTTTCACTGGCAGATGCCAGGAAGATCAACGAGGATGGTGTAACCTTCAAGAATCCCCGCAACGGTGACACTCTGTTTCTCTCACCGGAGAAATCCATACAGATCCAGAATAAGATTGGGGCAGATATCATCATGTCCTTTGATGAGTGTATCCCCTATCCTGCAACATACGAGTATGCCAAGGCATCCATGGAGCGTACACTGCGCTGGGCACAGCGTGGTAAGGACGCCCACACCAATCCGGATACACAGGCACTGTTCGGCATCGTCCAGGGTGGTGACTACGAAGATCTGCGTTTGTACTGCGCGGAAAAACTAACAGAGATGGACTTCCCCGGATACGCGATCGGCGGAACTTCTGTCGGTGAAGATAAGGAGACCATGTTACGGATGGTCGGATGGTCGGCTAAGGCTCTGCCCGAGAATAAGCCCAGATATCTGATGGGTGTCGGCGCAGTCAATGACCTTCTTGAGAGTATCAGTCTGAATGTGGATATGTTTGACTGTGTATTACCTACAAGATTGGCAAGACATGGTACATTGCTGACCAGTCAGGGACGTATCAACATCAAGAAAGCGGTATACAAGGATGACTTCTCCCCTTTGGATCCTTTATGTGACTGTTATTGCTGCAGGAACTATACCAAAGCCTATCTAAATCATTTATTCCGGGCAGAAGAAGGCTTCGGCACCAGACTGTTATCGATCCACAACGTACGCTTCCTGCTGCACCTGATGGAAGAAGCCAGAGCTGCGATCAAGGAAGACCGCTACGCAACGTTCAAGCAGGAAACCTTATCAAGAATGAAATTCGACTACCGGGGATTCTGAGTGTTTTACAATCTCTGAAAACCTCGATATAATACCGACGTGCAAGGAGTAATCTATGAGTGACTACATTATTGCAACATCTTCTACAGCCGACCTGCCTAAGGAGTATCTTGAGGAACATCATGTTCCTGTAATCTCCTATACTTTTACCCTTGATGGTCAGGTATACGTCGATGACTGTACGGAAGAAACCAAGAAATTGTTGTTTAAAGCCATGCGGGAAGGCCAGATGCCGAATACCTCGCAGATTTCTGAATATGCGTATTACGAATTCTTCAAGGGGCTTCTTGAGCAGGGCAAGGATATTATCTTTACCGATATGTCCCGTGCCATTTCCAATTCCATTGTCAATGCGGAAAGCGCCATTGAAGAAGTATGCCGGGAATTCCCGGAACGCAGGATCCATTTCATCGATTCTTACTGTATTACCGCAGGACTGAATCTTCTTGTACGTCAGCTGGTGAACCGCAAGGAAGCAGGAGCAACGTTTGAGGAAGTCGCTGCCTGGGGTGAAGAACACAAGAAGGAGTTTATTCATCGTTTCATGGTGGATGATCTGCAGTGGCTGCGCAGAGGCGGAAGATTGTCCAACGCTTCCGCAATCGTTGGCTCCCTGCTGAGTATCAAGCCTCTTCTGTATGTCTGTAATGATGGTAAGCTGATTGCCTTCAACAAGATCCGGGGACGTAAGAGATGTCTTCATGAACTGATCTTGTCATGTAAGGATGATCTCGCCGACTGCTATACCGGAGATGATATCACAGTCATTGAAGCGGACGACTATGAGGATGCTGTAAAATTCCGGCAGGATCTGAAGGATACTTATCCGCAGTTAAAAGATGTGGATATTCCGATTATGACGCTTGGTCCGGTAATTGCGGCGCATGTCGGTCCCGGATTCATCGCTGTCGCCTACCACGGGAAAAAGAGAATTCTATAAGCGGGTAACCCGCTTTTTAAATGAAAAAAGCGTATAACATGATCCTCCCACCAATCATGGATACGCTTTTTTCATTATAGAAAGGAAAACTTAATGAATTAGTACTCCAGGTTTGTCTCGTCTGTTTTCGAGAAGATATGCGCGGATTTCCCCAGGAAGGACAGATGTACTGTCTTGCCGTTGAAGCCTTCGTCAGCTTCGTCTGTCGGCGCAATCACGATGATGTCCTTACCGTCCGCATTCAGGTGCAGATGACGTGAAGAACCCATTAACTCAGATACATCCACAGTACCTTCGATACCTTCCGGAGAAAGATACAGGTGTTCCGGACGTATGCCAAGGGTGATCTCCTGCGGCTGTACGTTGTGTTCATGCAGTCTCTTCTGCTTTTCTGCAGATAGTTCTACGGTAATTCCCTTGGTCTTTACATAGTACTTACCGTCTTTGAGGATCAGTTCTCCGTCAAAGAAGTTCATCTGCGGTGTACCGATGAAACCGGCGACGAAGACATTGCGCGGATGATCAAACACTTCCTGCGGTGTGCCGATCTGCTGGATAAATCCGTCTTTCATGACGACGATACGGTCACCGAGGGTCATCGCTTCGGTCTGGTCATGCGTGACATAGATAAACGTTGTGTCGATACGTTTTCTTAACTTGATGATCTCTGAACGCATCTGGTTACGCAGTTTCGCGTCCAGGTTACTCAGAGGTTCATCCATCAGTAATACCTTAGGGTTACGTACGATGGCTCTTCCGATCGCTACACGCTGTCTCTGACCGCCGGATAATGCTTTCGGCTTACGCTGCAGATATTGCGTAATATCGAGGATCTCTGCGGCTTCTCTGACTTTTTTATCAATCACATCTTTCGGTGTGTTCTTGATCTTCAGGGAATAAGCAATGTTATCGTATACAGTCATATGAGGATATAGCGCATAGTTCTGGAAGACCATGGCAATATCTCTGTCTTTCGGTTCTACGGAATTTACCAGTTTACCGTCAATGTACAGTTCACCGCTGGTAATCTCTTCCAGACCGGCAACCATACGCAGAGTGGTGGATTTGCCGCAGCCGGAAGGTCCGACCAGGACGATAAACTCTTTATCCTTGATATCCAGGTTGAATTCCTGTACTGCCACAACACCATCTGCTGTACGTTCCAGATTATTTCTTCTTACCGGTTCTTCAACAGTTTTCTTAAATAAACCTTTTTTCTTCGGTTTATCTGTTTCTCTGAACGGATAAACTTTCTTTACATTCTTTATTGTTACTTCTGCCATATTCCCCTATCCTTTCACACTGCCGGATGTCACACCCTTGATAATGGACTTGGAAAGAATGATATAAATCACCATTACCGGAAGAATTGCCATCAGCATCAACATATATACTTTACCCATATCAAACTTGGAATAGTCTGCGCTTCTTAACTGCGCGATCATGATCGGAACAGTTTTCTTTTCTGCTTTATTCAGCAGTAATGCCGGCATAAAGTAGTTGTTCCAGGATCCTACAAAGGAGAAGATCATCTGTACCGCAACCGCCGGTTTCATGATCGGAAGTACGATCGTATTGAAGATCCTGAACTCGCTGGAGCCGTCAATTCTCGCTGCTTCCACCATTTCCAGAGGAAGTGTGGCTTCCAGATACTGACGCATGTAGAAGTATACAGACGGTGCCGCGATACTCGGGATGATCAACATCCATAACTTATTGGTCAGGTTATACTTATACGCCAGCTGGATGAAGCCAACAGCGCTGACCTGAGCCGGAATCATCATGATCGCCAGGATGAAGATATGTACCAGACTCTTGTATTTGAAGTCATAGACATACGTTCCGTAAGCCGTCAAGGCAGAGAAATATGTGGTCAGCACAGCACACATCGAAGAGACGATGAAGCTGTTCTTCATTCCTACCGGAATATTGATGGAGCCGTCATTCCAGGCATTGATGAAGTTATCCAGCATATGTCCTCCCGGAATGATCGTGAATCCGGTTTTCAGCTGGGCATTGGATCTGGTGGAGTTGATAATCATCAGATAGAAGAAGAACAAGCACAGGAATGCCAGGAAGATCAGAATACCGTAGACTACGATTCTTGAGATCAGAAGCTTGATTCTGGCAGATTTATTAATATCTTTCGACATCGTATTCTCCCCCTATTTCTTGTTTATTGTCTTAAAGACAAAGGTTGACAGGATCGCTGTGATGATGAACAGCAGTACGGATACAGCACCGGCCATGCCATAGTTCTTGGATGTACCGAGGAAGTTGTTCAGGTACATGATCAAGGTCATGGATGTGTTGTTCGGGGTACCGATACCGTTGGTCAACACTTGAGGAACATCGAACATCTGGATACCGCCGATCATGGATGTGATCAGTACATAGATGAAGATCGGCATTAACAGAGGCATCGTAATGTTGAAGAATACCTGGGTAGCGTTGGATCCGTCCAGTCTGGCGGATTCAAACAAACTCTCATCGATTCCCTGGATACCTGCCATCAAAAGGATCGTTGTATTACCGAACCACATCAGGAAGTTCATCAGGGCAATCAGGGATTGTACCGTAACACGTACACCCAGGAAGTTGAAGGCTTTGTCTATCACTCCCATCTCAACCAGAAGCTGATTGATTGGTCCTACCTGCGAGAACAAGGCGAAGAACAACATGGAGAAGGCAGAAGCCATGATCAGGTTCGGCATGTAAATCACGGTTTTAAAGAATTGCTGACCGCGGATATTCAGACGTGTGCTGGTAAAGAAGATCGCCAGCATCATCGCGATGACGAACTGCGGTACGGCGCCGAGCAGCCACAGCCAGACCGTATTGCCGAGGAATTTAAACAGCGGAATATAGCCGGAAGAATTCTTTGTAAACAGAGCTACATAGTTCCTCATTCCGACATAATTCGGGCCGACGATGGTAAGACCGTCACGATAGTATTCGAAGAAACTGTTATAGATTGTCAGCATCTGCGGATACAGCGTGAAGATCGCATATACCACGAAGAACGGCAGGATAAACAGATATCCATATCTGGCATAGGATACAGATTTATTACCGGATACTTTTTTCACACTCATATATCGTCTCCTTCTTAAATAAGTAAACCTGAACTACTTATTTAAAAAGCTGTGGCAGGTTTTAGGTGCATCCCGCCACAGCAAACTAACCATGAATTATTCTACAGTGATGCTGGGATATTTATTCTTGATGAAGTCTTTGAAGTTGTTGATCGCATCTTCTCTGGTTGCTACTTCACCATCCAGGAATTCTGTGAAGTACTTCTGCAGACCTTCGTTGCAGAGCTGGTCATACTGAGTAACATTCTGGAACTTGATGTTCTTAGCGAGTTCAGCGAAGATTGCTGTATCGTTCTGACCGCCGAGGAATTCGTTACCGAATGTAGGATCAGATGCATACTTGTTGTTGATCTTCTGGTTGTTGGAGAACTGTGCTTCGTTCTTAACGAGACCTTCACATACTTCTTCGTTGTTGATGAATGTGTTCATGATGTCTGCAACCATTTCAGGGTTATCTGTACCTGTTGCAGCGAGCATCCATGTGCCGCCCCAGAAGAATGGCTGAGGACCCTGGCAGATTGCCCAGTCACCGAAGCATCCTTTTTCCTTATCCTGAGCGTTTGTCATAGAGAAGTTGAAGTACCAAGCCGGGCCGAAGTAGCACATTGTCTTACCGGAACCGAACATTTCAGATGTAGCTTCATCACCCCAGATATTGGATGTGTATGCTGTATAACCGTTCTTGACGAATTCTTCAGACTGATCCATCCACTTTTCAATGTTCGGATCAATGCTGAGCTTGTTGTCTTTTACCCAAGGAGATGTTGTGTTGTTGGAGTATACACGATAGGTAGCATTTGTTGTAGCAATCATGTAATAGCCTTTATCTTTGGCATCAGCAGCAACCTGGTTGAACTTGTCCCAGTCAGCAACAGCAGCCTGTACAGCAGCCGGATCGTCTGTTCCGAGAACATCCTGAGCGATTGAACGTCTGTAGATCAGAGCAGCTGGGCAGCACTGGAAGGATACACCCTTGACTGTGCCTGCTGCGTCAGAAGCAGCCTGTACTGTGTACTGGTATGTATTGGAGAAATCTGTGACACCGATGGACTTGACATCCATGGTTGCGTCAGAGTTCGTATATTTAACAATGTAGTCAGCTTCCGCAAGGAACAGGTCGATCTTGTCGTCATCTGCAGCAGTTGCCTGGTTCAGCAGAGCTTCGTCCAATGCGTTCTGGTATGCGCCGTCATCGGAAGGATAAGTTGTACGCTTGATCGTTACATCACCCTTCTTCAGTGTATATTCGTCAACGACTTCGTCAGCATAGTATTTGCCTAAGAATCCCCAGAATTCTGTGTTCCAGGTCCAGACATTCAATACTTTACCTTCTCCGCCTTCTGCCGGAGCCGGGGAAGCGCTGTTTGACGGTGTGCTGTTACTGCAGCCTACAGCTGTAAGACCCATCAATAATGCCAGTGAGATACTTAATAGCTTTTTCATGATTTATCCTCCTATCTGCTTTTAAGTTTTTTACCGCATCTGCGGTTAATCTCCGATTTTTGCTACGGTGCTGCCTTCGATGAACTTTCCGAATACCACACTGTGTTCCGCAGGTATTTCCGGATGGTCTATCTTGTCAGCGAGTTTTTTGAATGCGATTCTGCCAAGACCGATGCTGTCCTGCATGTATGTGGTCATGCCGTTGATCATCGCCATGTTGATTCCGTCATAACCGATGACAGACATGTCTTTGGGGACCGACAGTCCTTCTTGCGCAAGCACTCTCAGACATCCCATTGCCGAGTAATCATCCGGGCAGATGATACATGTCGGTCTGTCTTCCAGCTGCAGCAGTTTTTTTGTACATTCAGAGCATTGTTCAATATCGTGATAATTGCTCTGGAGTACATAGGAAGGATCTACGGTAATTCCCTGTTCGCGGCATCCGTCGTAGAATCCCATCAGACGATTTTTTGTCACATCCGTGAGTTCACCGTGGATATAGGCGATCTTGCGATGTCCCATGCTGCCTGCATACCTGACGATGTCGAGTAATCCCTTGGTGTTGTCAGAGACGACCGAACTGCAGTTGTAATACTCGTAGTCGATGCATACAGCGGGTAATTTGGATTCGGCCAGTTCGATGATCTCAGGATCCTTGAAATCAGCCAGAATAATTGCGACGCCATCGAAGTTGCGGTATTCACAATGTTTCAGATATGTTGATTCTCTGCCGGCAATCTTGTGATTGACAAACGTGATGTCATATCCCTCTTCTTCCGCCGCTACCTTGAAGCTGTTCAGGATGATTGAGAAGTAATCGTGTGCCAGACCTGCGTCATCATTGTTGAACAGTACGCCGATGTTGTAAGTTCTGTTCGTCTTGAGGGCGCGGGCTGAAGCGTTTGCCATGAATCCCATTTCATCTGCGACTTTGCGGATCATTTCCTTTGTGGATTCAGCGATGTCATCCTTGTCATTCAGTGCTTTGGAAACTGTTGCGACAGAGACCCCGCATTTCTGCGCGATTTCTTTCATTGAAACCATAACGGACCTCTTTCTAAAACTTTACTCAATCGATTTCGTAATTCAACAATAACTCTTTTTAGAAATATGTCAATACCATTTTTGCGAAAACGTTTACTTTTTTGCAAAATTTAATATTTTTGTGATTTTTTGCCTATTTTTAAAGATATTTTACAGAAAATAACACGTAAACGTTTAAGAATTATTGAGAATTGTAAGCGCTTATCTCCTGCTGTTTCGAATAAAAAAGACTGTATTCCGAAACACAGTTCAGAATACAGCCCGTTTTTCGTTAAGTTCAGAGATCGTACAGCTTTGTATACTTCTCTTCCAGATAATCCAGGTAATACTTTACATCAAACGGTTCACCGGTTGCCCGGATCATTACTTCCTCCGCATTATACCGGCATCCGTAACGGTGAATATTCTCTCTCAGCCAGTCAACCACCAGATCAAACCGGTTCTCCCGCAGATACCGGTCAACATCGATATCCTTGCGCATCTGGTGCATGAACTGCGCGGACATGGCACTGCCCAGCGCATACGTCGGGAAATACCCGAAACTTCCGTCTGCCCAGTGTACATCCTGCAGAATGCCCTGAGAGGACTTTTCCGCGTGAATACCGAGGTATTTCTGATATAGATGATCCCACGTCCGGTCCAGTCCTTCCGTGGAAATACTGCCGTCAAACAACCCCTTCTCCAGCTCATAGCGAATCAGGATATGCAGAGGATATGTCAGTTCATCTGCCTCCGTACGGATCAGGGACAATTTTGACACATTGATTGCCTTCACAAACATCTCCAGGGTAATACCGTTCAGCTGTTCCGGGAATCTCTCCTGTAACTTCGGATACAACGTATACCAGAAACTCCCGGTTCTGCCCAGATAATTCTCAAACAGACGTGACTGGGATTCATGCATACCGCTGCTGATCCCTTCCGTGAGGATCGTACCATCATACGCAGGATCCACATCATGTCCGTATGTCGCATGCCCTACTTCGTGTACCGTAGACAGAATCGCGGACGCCAGAGAATTCTCCAGGTACTTCGTTGTCGTACGCATATCGTTCTGGCAGGTACCGCTGGTGAACGGATGTTCTGTCTCGTTCTGGTATCCCCAGGATGGATCAAACCGCAGATACTTCAGCACATCATTCATGAATTTCTTCTGATCTTCTACGGGATAGTATTGATACAGGAAATCTTCACGAACCGGTTCTGCGTCCACCACTTTCCGGATCAGCGGAACCAGACGTTCCTTTACTTGTTCAAAGAATACATCATACTTTTCTTTTGTCATTCCCGGTTCATAATCGTCCAGCATCTGATCATAGATATCCTGATCACTGTCCCTGTACTCATACATCTTCCGGCTCATTTCAATGATACGTTTCAGATAAGGTTCAAAGATCGTGTAATCGTTTTTTGTTTTCGCTTCCAGCCAGGCATTGTAGGACTCATTCTGCAGCATCTGATACTCGATATAGAATTCTTTCGGGATATTTGTGATACGGGATAAGTCACGGTCATACAGATATGCGGCTTTCCTGGTATCTTCATCTACAGCATCCTGTTTCTGCAGTTCCTTCAGGATACACTGAATCTCCGGATCAGTCTGCAGGGTGAAAAGTTCTCCGGCCAGGATCGCGCTGCGTTCGTCTCTGTACGGGGCACCCGCGGGAGGTGCTACCGTCAGTTTATCGATACCGATCACAGCCAGTGCCATCGCATACGCGGAGCACTTCTTTTCCCAGTCTTTATACTTCTCCAGCATAAATTCCCATCTTGGTCTCAGGGTTACGGCTTCCCCTGCTGCCTTGACATGAAAACGGTACGGATTGAGGATCAATCTGCGGGCAGTTTCCGGATCACCGTTAAACTCCTTCATCTCACTCTCTACGCAGCCCCAGTGGATCGGCAGAAGATATGCGTTGGGATATACCTCAGACATCTTCTTTACGCCATCCAGGCCGATATGCCAGCGGCTGTCAGAGATATCCATCAGGATCATATCCGGTTCTTCAAGATGGAGTTGTTCCTCCATGAGCCGGCTGTCTCCGGGCATCCACACACTGCCGTCTGTAGTATGCAGGTAAAAGCCGCAGAAATCTTCCTGTTCATAATGACGCAGCGCGGAGTGTTTCGGACTGTCATTCTGCCAGGCATGGTCTGCCGGTGTCAGGGTGATCTTTACCCCGTTAACTTCAAAGGTTTCGCCGATATCATGGCCATACGCTTCGATCCCCAGTTCTTTGAACAGAGATGCGACATAGTGCGTGGTATGGTACTCTCTCACTTTTCCCTTCAGGCTGTTGATCGTTTCTCTGGAAAAATGATCGTTGTCACAGTGTGTGATCAGTATGGTATCTGCTGCGGGAATTTCTTCCGGCATGACCGGTGCTTCGGTACAGACAGGCATATCAAATCCCCTGAGTAATGGATCAATCAGAATTATCGTCCCATGACTGTTGATCATGGCTCCGCCGTTTCCCAGCCAATATACCAGAGTCTTCCCCTGATCTTCAAAATCTCCGTGATTCATCGGTATACGTTCAGCTATAGCTTGTTTCATGTTGTTGCCTCCCGCTTCATTTTACGTGACCCGGTTTACCTCTGTAAAGATTTCGTATCCCTCACAAATCAAAGTTTTTTGCCATATTCTGTCATTCGTTTATATCTTTGCATACGCTATAATGAGGGCAGTAATATTCAGGAGGTAATAATTATTATGGGATTTTCTAAAGGCTTCTTATGGGGTGGCGCAACTGCCGCAAATCAGTATGAAGGCGGATATCTTTCCGGCGGCAAAGGACTGGCAGTAGCTGATACCATCACCGGCGGAGACGGTATTCACGGTATACAGAGAAAGATCTTCCTGGAGCTTCCGGACGGTACAAAAACGGTTGTAGGCAACCGTGAAGAAGTCCCTGCCGGTGCCAAAGCATATGTTGATCCGGATGTATACTATCCGAGTCATGTCGCTACGGATTTCTATCATCACTGGAAAGAGGATATTGCCCTGTTTGCGGAAATGGGATTCAATGTCTATCGTTTATCCATTAACTGGACAAGGATCTATCCGAATGGTGATGATGAAGAGCCAAACGAAGAAGGTCTGCAGTTTTATGAGGATGTATTCAAGGAGTGTCATAAGTACGGGATCGAACCTCTGGTTACGATTTATCACTTTGACTGCCCTCTGCATCTGGCCAATGAGTATGACGGGTGGGTAAGCCGCCATACCGTAGATGCCTTTGAGAAGTACTGCCGTACGATCTTCACACGTTATAAGGGACTGGTAAAGTATTGGCTGACGATCAACGAGATCAACATCAATGCCAACTTCATGATGAATGGTGTTCATGAACACATTTCCAACAAACAGAATGCGGAACAGGCAAGATGGCATCTGTTTGTAGGAAGCGCAAAAGCCGTAAAGATCGGTCATGAAATTGATCCGGACAACTATATCGGTCTGATGATCGCGCACGGTGCAAGTTATCCGTATTCCTGCAATCCTGAGGATGTCATGGCGGAGATTGAAAGTGCTCACCGCAGAAAGTGGTTCTACGGGGACGTTCAGTGCCGTGGATATTATCCGGAGTATAAGCTCAAGGAGATGGAGAGAGACGGCATCGTCCTGAAGAAGGAACCTGGTGATGATGAATTACTGAAGGAAGGCGTTGTGGACTTCTATTCTTTCTCCTATTACAGTTCTTCGACAATAGCGGCGCATCCGGAGAATATTCCCGGTGTGGAAGGCAACCAGGAACGTGGTCTGACCAATCCGTATCTGTCTGCCAGTGAATGGGGATGGATCGTTGACCCGGTAGGTCTTCGTATAAATCTTAACCAGATCTATGACCGTTACCATCTACCGATGATGGTTGTGGAAAATGGTCTGGGAGCGCTGGATACCGTGGAACCGGATGGATCGATCAACGATGATTACCGGATCAAGTATATCCATGATCATATCGTAGAGATGAAGAAAGCCGTGGAGATCGATGGTGTGGATCTTCTCGGATATACACCGTGGGGACATATCGATATCGTTTCCGCAGGTACCGGTGAGATGAGAAAACGTTACGGGTTTATCTATGTCGATAAAGATGATGATGGTAACGGTGATCTCCATCGTTCACGCAAGAAATCCTTCTACTATATCCAGAAAGTCTATAAGTCCAACGGTGAAGACCTGGATATGTAAGCTTAAGAAAGTGGTGAAAACCACTTTTTTCTTTCTCCGGGATTTGTATTAGAATGGGAATATGAGTGTATTTGCCAGAGATAACGCGGAAGATGTGATCCGCTGGTATGAGCAGAATAAAAGAGATTTGCCATGGCGTGATACCGGGGATCCTTATGATGTATGGATCTCCGAAATAATGTTGCAGCAGACACGCATTGAGGCTGTACGGGAGAAGTATCTGAGGTTTAAGGAGGAACTTCCGGATATCCGCAGTCTTGCGGAATGTCCGGAAGATAAACTGATGCGGTTATGGGAAGGTCTCGGCTATTACAATCGTGCCAGAAACCTGCAGAAATGCGCGAAATATCTGTGTGAACACGAGAACAGCGTACTTCCCGCGGATTACAGAAAACTGCTTGCGCTGCCGGGAATCGGGACGTATACAGCCGGTGCGGTTGCGTCAATTGCGTATCATCTCCCCTGTCCTGCCATTGACGGGAATGTGTTACGTGTTCTGGCAAGATATTACGGTATCCGCGGAGATATCCGTCAGGAGAGAACCATCAATCAGATCCGTGATCTGCTTTTACCGGTCTATGAGGAAGAACTCTCGTATTCTTCCCTGAACCAGGGATTGATGGAAATCGGGGAAGTATTATGTTTGCCTAAAGGTATGCCGAAGTGTGAACAATGTCCTCTGCGGTCTTCCTGTACAGCCTGCCGTGAACAGACGACGGGAGAAATCCCTTACCGCAGCTCGCTGAAAACGCGTAAGATTCTCGAGAGAACGATTCTGGTGATCCGTAACGGAGATCATCTCCTGCTCAGAAAACGGCCGGATACAGGGCTGCTTGCAGGTTTGTACGAGTTTCCCGGTATTGATAAACATTGCGGCAAAAAAGAGATCATCACCCGTGTGGAAGAGATGAATTACCATGTCATGAAGATTCATCCCCTGCCGGATGCCGTACATGTATTCAGTCATCTGGAGTGGAAGATGAAAGCTTATGAAGTATGGATCGAGGAACCTGAACAAACACTTTCTTCACCGTGGGTATCCGCTGACTTACATGAACTGCAGGATCTTGCGTTGCCTTCCGCGTTCCGGACATATATCGACTGGTACTCACTTCGCAAATAGTTCACCTGAAAGGTCAATATCGTATACAATTAGATTATGAATGGAAGAACAAATGCCCTTGTGCGTGAGATCGTAAATATTATACTTGCTGTCGCTGTATTTGGTTCCTGGCTCAGCATGGTTTTCGGCAGCCGTAACGGGAATTTTGCGGCTACAGGTCTGCGCAGTCTGAAATACTTTACGGTATTATCCAATTTACTGGTAGGCTTTGCGTCCGCCTACTACGTGTACGCATATAAAACCAGGAAGATCACGCATACCTTACTGCGGCTGAAATATGTCGCAATGATCGGTGTTATGGTAACCTTCCTGGTTGTTCTGGTATTCCTGGGACCTTTACTGGGATATCCGATGATGTATGTCGGAGCCAATCTGTGGATGCATCTGTTGATTCCCCTGATCGCTCTGTGGGAATTCCTGGCCCTGGACCAGGAGGAATATACCGGCACAGATACGCTGTATACCCTGATTCCTCTATTGCTTTACGGTGCGGGATATCTGTCAAATATCATTGTGAACGGTACAGGCGTACATCACAAGAATGACTGGTACCACTTCTTCAGCTGGGGTATTCCTGTCGGTATCCTGATTCTGTGTGTAATCGTCGGATTGACCTGGCTGATCGGCACAGGTTTGCGTATCATGAATCAGAAGATACGTACGCGGAGATAGATCACTGATCCTTCTCTTTTTTTATCTCTTCGAACTTGGCAGCGACTGACGGGGCATTTCTTGTCAGTTTTTTGATGGACAGATCCTGTGCCTTGTTGTTGGCAAGACGCAGATTCCGGTCGGAGGACAGCAGAGCATCTTTGGTTTTCTGCAGGTGATCGATGGTCTTGTCGATCTCTTCAATAGCAGTCTGAAACTTTCTTGACGCAAGCTCATAGTTCTTACTGAAGGCATCCTTGAAGGCTAACATATTATCTTCAAAGTTCTTGATATCCAGGTTATTGTTCCGTTCTGCCAGGTACATCTTCTTATACGATGTAGCGTTCTTGGCCGCGTTGTTCAGAATGGAAATGATCGGGATAAAGAACTGCGGACGTACCACATACATCTTCGGATAACGATAAGAAACATCCACGATTCCTTCGTTGTAAAGATCACTGTCTGCTTCAAGCATCGATACCAGTACAGCGTATTCACAGTTCTTCTCGTTTCTGTCTTTGTCAAGTTCACGGAAGAAGTCTTCGTTTTTATGCTTGGTAGCGGTCGTCTCGTTCTCGTTCTTCATCTCAAACATGATGGAGATGATCTCGGTGCCGTCATCGTCATAATCACGGAAGATGAAGTCCCCTTTTGAACCTGTACGGATATCGTTGTCCTTCTCGAAATATGCCTTCGGGAACATGGTCATCCGGTATTTGTTAAATTCATAGGAACAATGTTGTTCCAGGGATTCTCCGACCATTTTCGTGGATTGTCTGGCTTTGAAGTCTTTATACTGCTTTACCAGTTCTTTCTGGTTGGCAATCTCAAGATCACGGGAACTAATCATCTCTTCATAATGACTGCGCATATTGTCTTCCTTCAGGGCGGATTCACTGCGGAGATTGTCCAGCTGGCTTCTGTATTTCTGGATTTCCGTATCTTTTTCTGCTTTCAGGTCACTGATGGCTTTCTGCACAGCGAGCTGCTTCTCTGTCTCCTTGGCATTTAACTGGTTGTTGAGAAGCGCGATATCCGCGTTCTTTTTCTCCATCTCTACTGCCAGCTGTGCCTTGGCTTCCTGGTCTCTGGCTGAGAGATCATTTTCCAGCTTTGCGATCTTTTCCTTGTATTCATTCAGGGTCATGACCACTTCGTTTTCCTTAAGGGCAATTGTCTCTTTCACGGCGCTTTCTTTTTCTGTCTGCGCATGGGCGAGTTGTTCCTTAAAAACAGCGATCTGCCTGGTCAGTTCACTGATCTGTTCATCTTTCTTCACCGTTATCTGCACGAACTCTCTCTCTGCGTTAGCCATCCGTTCATGAGCTTTCTGCCGGTTGTCGGATTGTATTACTTCAAACTGGGCGTTCATCTTCTCCCGAAGATCATTCTCACGTCTTTGCAGTTCTTCGTTAAATTCATGGTCACGGATCTGTTTAACAATAGAGTTATAGTTGGTTTCATCAATCGTAAATACTTCTCCGCAATGAGGACATCTGATCTGGTTCATACTTTCCACCTCCGGGATAATTATATCTTTCTGCCTATACATAAATTATGACAGACTGTCTGTTTTACGTCTTAATCATAACAAAAAGCGGCAGCTTCGTGCATACCGCTTTGTCTGTATTCGTTATCTGGCAATACCGGATTTCTGTAAAGCCCGTACGATTGCGGGAATCAGTACAAGCTGTATTCCGATACCCGGAAGTCCCCGGACGAAATACGCTGTTACCCAGGCATTCAGAGAATAGTTTCCTGCATTCAGGATCAGGCCGGTAACCAGACCGGCAATGATGCGTCCGCATAACATCGCCAGAATCAGGGCGATATAGTTCTTGACGAGGGAATCTTCCATCTTCAGAGTTCTCATCAGAACACCGGTCATAATACCGTATACGGTCAATTCTACAGCCATCCCGGGCAGTACAGGTGCCGGCGGCATACCGGTCAGCACACTGGACAGGATCGGTGTTAACAGACCGCAGATTCCTCCGCATACCGGTCCCATCAGCAGACCGCAGACAAGTACGGGAATATGCATCGGTGAGAAGATACTTCCGGCATTGGGAATACCGTGGAATGCGATCGGCAACACCAGTCCTAACGCAATAAATAAACCAGTCAGTACAATATCTTTTGTTTTCATTTATAAACCTCCACAATAAAAGACATTGTCCCTCTTCTGAAGTCCATATGTCTTCTTGACATATATTTATAAATAAACAAGATCAGTGCTTCTGCACTATTTTTTATTCTTCATCAATTCAGCAATCTTGATCTTCAGTGCTTCATACGCTTCCTGCGGTTCTTCGTACTGAAGTGTCAGTTTTTCCATCGGGCAAAGATCTGTCTTTGTCTGGTTGAGAATATTGTCGATCAGTGAATCATACGTATAGTTTATACCGTTTTTTTCCAATACCGCAAGTCCGTTTCTGCTCATCAGTTCGGCATGGACTTCTGTCACACCGAGGATCGTATACAGGAACGCTGCAGCTCTTCCGATCACCCTGTCTGCGGCACTGTATCCATGGAAGTCTTTTCCTTCACGGATCCAGGTCATCAGCGGTTTTACTCCATGATCTTTACTGGTCAGGACATCTTCTCCCTTACATACCACACAGGTGATATCCTCCGTCAGGAGTTCTCTGGCATGGATGATATCTTGATTCTTCATCTTGAGTTTCATTCCTTTCTGTTGAATATCATAACAGTTAAAGTATACTTCAGGACAGGTTTTTTCAGTAATATTTACGCTATAATTTATACATGTTACATACTACAGGCAGAATCTGTCTGAAAGGAGATATTTCATGACAAATAACGCTAAACTCAAGCTTGTAATTCTATGTATATCTTTACTGCAGATGGGTACGACAGCGATTGCGTCTATCCTGGGAAGTATTGCCGGAAGTTTCCCGGACGCGTCCAGTACAGCGATACAGTTACTGATGACCTTCCCCTCTTTGTTTGTGCTGGTATTCGCGTTATTATCCCCGATGATCTCTACCAGGATTGGAAAGAGAAATACTATTCTGCTTGGCTGCGTATTGTTTGCGGCAAGTGGTATTTTATCCTGGATGATCCATCATTCTCTGACATTGTTGTATATCTGGGCAGCGATGATGGGGATCGGTATCGGGTTGGTGGTGCCGATGGCTACCGGATCAGTAGCGGAATTCTTCACCGGCAGTGAACAGCGGGATATGATGGGATGGCAGTCCAGTGCCGCAAATATCGGAGCGATGTTGATGACCTTTGCGGGTGGTTATCTTGCGATGATCCACTGGTCCTGGAATTATCTGGTTTATCTGATCATCTTACCGGGACTGGTTCTGACCTGGCTGTATTATCCTAAAGAATCTTCCGGAAAGAAAAGTGAATTGCCGTTTAAGTATCTGGGAATCTCCAGAGTGGCATTGTGTTGTCTGCTTGCCTGTTCCACTACCCTGTTCTTTAATATGATTCCGACAAATATATCCATGCTGGTCAGAGAGAATGGCATCGGTTCCAGCGCGCAGGCCGGCAATGCGGCAACATTACTTCTCTTGTCAGGCACATTGATGGGTATCGTCTTCGGCAAGGTATCCGCGAAATTAGGAAGATATGTGATTCTTTTCGGTCAGGGAATGTTGCTTATCGGTATGTTTATTCTCAGCCGTGCACAGTCCTTGCCGATGGTATATTTAGGCTGTCTTACGGGAGGATGCGCAATCAGTTCGATCATGCCGATGTGCATGCTGGGTTCTGCCAAAGCTTCCGGCAACGGCGCAGCATCCGGTGCTTTACAGATGGGTGCCAGTAATCTCGGCGCGTTCTGTTCTCCGTTTATCACCAATCTGGCGATGAAGATCACCGGTACGGTCAGCGTCAGTGGGCGTTTCCAGACAGGAATATATCTGGTTCTGATTGCCATGGTAATCACTTTCTTTGCGATCAACGCGATAAACAAGAAGGAAAAACAGACAAACTGAGTTCTTCCGGGTAGTATTCACAAAACAAATACCACGATTACGTATCGTGGTATTTTTGTCTGTACGAGCTTATAGTTAGTGTTTTATCTCTTCCGGAGGATATCCAGGGTATGGTTTGAGGCACCGATCAGGTCTTGTCTTTCACATGTGCTGAAGTGATAGTTCATCCATTGATCAAATGTCTCCTGATCCATGGCATCGATCACATTTCTCATGTAGTGGGAAGGACCGTCTGTGGCAATCAGCTTGATGTGCTCCACATCAAACATAGAATTGAGTTCTTCGATTTCTTCTGTACGGATCAGGTCAAAGATTTCTTTCGGTTCACTGACACAATGCCAGTCTTCCGTAATCAGGTGGTTATCCAGGACTTCACGGAGTTTGTTTTTTCCGAAGACATACTGGAGGATCGTAGGTTCATTCATACAGTACGCGACCATGAGATAACCGCCGGGTTTTGTCACACGTACTGCCTCAGAAAGTGCCTGTATCTTATCTTCTTTCGTGAACAGATGATACAGCGGACCTAAGACAAGAGTCAGATCGTAGCTTGAATCCTCCAGGAATGACAGATCCAGCGCATTTCCCTGCCATACGGCAAGATCTTCTTCACCGGTGAGTTTTCTTGTCAGTACATCGATATTATGTTCAATCAGTTCTACAGCTGTAACACTGTATCCTTCTCTTGCCAGAGTAATACTGTATCTTCCGGTGCCGGCGCCGATTTCCAGAATCTGCTTGTTTGTGTCGTTTTGGAGATACTCATGGATGTATTTCATCGTTGTCAGATATTCCACCTGTCCGTGACGGGATGTCAGTCTTCCGTCTTCATCGATCTGGTTATAGTAATCATCAAGAATATTCATGAACAGAATCCTCCCTTCTTCCAGGTATCTGATTGTTTTCATTATAGAGGATGAATATATTGTAATACATCTTTTTCTATTCATCCATCTGTACTAAGATTGATTCATAGAGAGTTGGTGGTGATCTGATGAAACAATATATCGTGGACGCATTTACCGATCATCCGTTTGCGGGAAATCCGGCAGCGGTCTGTGTCATGGAGAAATGGCCTTCGGATGAGGCTATGATGAAACTCGCAAGAGAGAATAATCTATCTGAAACCGCGTTTCTGGTCAAAGAGAATCAGGGATATCGCCTGCGCTGGTTTACCCCGGGAACGGAGGTGGATCTGTGCGGACATGCGACACTGGCATCTTCATTTGTGATCTTCAATATCTTTGAGAAATATAGTGATGTTGTGCATTTTTATACCCGCAGCGGTGAATTGATCGTCAAACGTCAGGGTAACCGCTATGTCATGGACTTCCCTACTTTCGATCAGAAGGAAATACCGGTGACGGATGACATGGAGAGAGCATTCGGTGTACGGCCGGTAAAGGCTCTTCTGGACATGGATCTGGTTTGTGTGTTTGACCAGGAAGACCAGGTCAGGGAGATGAATCCGGATCAGGCATTATTACTGGGACTTCCCGGAAGATTACAGAATGTGACCGCGGCAGGAAAATACGCAGATTGTGTATCGCGAAGCTTTGGACCGAAGGTTGCGGTTCCTGAGGATCCTGTGTGCGGATCAGCGCATTGTCAGATTGCGGATTATTGGGCTTCTGTGCTGAACAAGAAAGAGATTCATGCGTATCAGGCTTCCGCAAGAGGCGGAGATCTGTACTGTGAGATGCTGGATAACGGCAGGATCGCCATTGCGGGCGAGGCTGTACTGGTAATGGAGTCGGAGATCCTTGCGGAATTATATTAGTTTTGTAATATAAACCCGGAACAATTAATAGATCACCTTGACTGGTGATCTTTTACATATCCGGATATTCTGTTAATCACTATCTACAGGTACTGCATCATCTCTCCCAGAGATTCGTAGATACATGTGGGCTGGACTTCTGAGCCGGGAACCATGTCCGGGGTTGTTTCTCCGGTCAGGACGAGGAAGCCTTTGGCACCGTTGTTTACACCGGTAGCGATATCCGTATACAGGCGATCTCCCACAAAAGCCATCTGTGATGCGGGTATACCGGTGATACTTTCCAGCATCTCTACGGTCTCTTTGAAGGGTTTTCCCAGATAGCGTGGTGTTACTCCGGTAGAGGCTGTAATCAGTGCGCACATGGCTCCGCAGTCCGGCATAAAGCCATCTTCCGTAGGACAGTTAATATCCATGTGTGTAGCAATAAAGGGTATACCGTTACGTACATACCGGCAGATCTTATCCAGTTTTTCATAGGTAAGTGAAGTGTCAAAGCTTTGGACAGCTACATCCGGATCTTCCTGAACCAGGTGCAATCCCCTTTTCAGCCAGTTTTCTTTCAGTACATCTGTCCCATTCAGATAAATACGTGCTCCGGGATATTCTTTTTCCAGGAATTCCGCGCAGACATCTCCGGCAGTAATGATCCGGGATGCATCTGTTTCAAGACCTAATCTCTTCAGTTTCTGTACATAGATTTCCGGTACTCTTGAGGCATTGTTGGTGAAATAGATATACTCACGGTCAGGGTCTTTCTCCAGTGTATGAATAAACTCTGCGGATCCCGGAATCATACGGTCACCGAGATAGACCGTACCGTCCATATCCAACACGAAGAGTTTTACATCTCTTAGGGCATCTTTCTTTGTGTACATATTACTCACCTGACTTTCTGTACCAGATTACATTTATCATTCTAACATACCATGGATAGATACAGAGTCGTGTGTATAAGAAGAGATATAGTTTGATGAAATATTATAGACTTGATTGTTCCTGAAAAACAAAGAAAAGGATGAAGAACTATACGCTTCATCCTTGTTTACCGGGAAAATACATAAATCCGGGTTTCTGTCACATAAACGATGGCTAATTCAGTTCGTATTTCTGATACTCATTCTCACAAGGATTACCCCATGCGATCAGTGCATATCCTCTGTCTACACAATACAAGACAGAAGCAATCGTCACACAGTTGCCTCCCACATGATGATTACAGATAGAGTCTGGGTAGTTTTCATGATCCTTCAGACATTCCTGAAGATATTCCGGAGTAATATGTCCGGCGTTCTTCTGCAGCAGGTATTCCATTCTTGGACCTCTGTATCGTTGCGCCTGATGATCTCCGGTTCTCTGGAAACGGTCAATTGCAGGATTCACCTTGATATCATTTGCCTGTGTAAGTATACCTCTCGCTGGATATACCGTATACACTTCCTTCGGATTGGTTTCATACGCTGTAATCTTCCCTTCTTTGGAGGTAATGACATAGTTCAAAGATACACACGGTTTCAGCAGACCTACCGTATCACATGCTTCCTCAAAAGTCTTTGCCTGCAGAATCCTTCTGCGCATGAAGTTAGTTGGTATAGTTACACCCCTTTTATCATACGTAGATAATAAAGTACTGCAGTTCAGAGATATACCATAACTATTCATGCCACTTCGAATCAACTGCGCCGGTTCGCAGAGACCGACAATCTTCGTGCCATTTTCTTCATCAATATGAAGCATATACAGGTTCTCTCCGACAAACGGTGCATTATCCCAGTTCTGTCCGCCGATTGTTTCATTTGCTTCAGTAGCTTCTGGTGATACAGCGTAGCATGTGCACTCTCCTCCGCGGAAACCATCAACACCTTTTTCGAACTTCAGCAATTCATATCTTGTATTCAGAACCATGACTGTCGCAAATTCAGTCTCAGCTCCTGCTGCTATCCCTCTAGCTTCCTGTACAAGATCCGGCATGAGTTCTTCCAGATAAGGTACATACTCCATAGCCATAGCCTGTGCTTCTTCCCAGGAATAATTCAGTTTTGCAAAGGATTTCTTATAACCCTCACAGATACCCGCAATCTCATCCTTTACCTGAGAACCGTGCTGACGTCCACGTTCAAATGGGTCAGATGACTTTACATAAATTTCTCTTAATCTTACCATATAGCCTCCTATTTCAACACAAGCGTAGGTCTGCTTGTATCCTGTGAATTCATGTTTACCCAGCGGTCAACTTTGACACAATCTTCTTCAAATGTAATCATGTTATGATCAAAGAATGCCATCTCCGGATATCTCCACTCCATCATCAAAGTATTCTCACCGCACCAGTAAGCCATGGCACTGACTTTTGTGATGTCCTGTTCATACTGGTGATGCAG
>JAFRMA010000100.1 GCA_017430925.1 Solobacterium sp.
GGTCGTGGTACAGTTGCTACAGGCCGTGTTGAACGTGGTAAACTGAGCCTCAACGACCAGGTTGAAATCGTTGGTCTGAGAGAAACAATGAAGACAGTCGTTACAGGTATCGAAATGTTCCGTAAGACTCTGGACTATGCTCAGGCTGGTGACAACATCGGTGCTCTGCTCCGTGGTGTTAACCGTGATCAGGTTGAACGTGGACAGGTTCTTGCTAAACCCGGTTCCGTTACACCTCATACACAGTTCAATGCACAGGTTTACGTACTGACAAAGGAAGAAGGCGGCCGTCATACACCGTTCGTCTCCAACTACCGTCCTCAGTTCTATTTCCGTACAACTGACGTTACAGGCGTTATCCGTTTACCGGAAGGCACAGATATGTGCATGCCTGGTGACAACGTTGTCATGACAGTTGAACTGCTTGCTCCGATCGCTGTTGAGCAGGGAACAAGATTCTCTATCCGTGAAGGCGGCCGTACAGTCGGTTCCGGAAACATCATCGAGATCCTCAAGTAATTCAATACTGACTAAGGTTAAGAAAGCGATTCTCATCTGAATCGCTTTTTTTGATATACAGGATAATCATGAATAAATAATTCCGATCAACGGTATCTTATGAATACAGAATGTATTGGTATAATACGGATATAGGTATTGGATGTATTTGTCTGATAACCACAGGAGGAATACATGCGTGAAGTCAATGTATCGATTATAGAAGAGAAAGTAAAAGAAGCCTGTATGAACATCGCGGTGGAATACTCTCCGGAGATCCTGCGGGCTTTACAGCGCGGAGCGGCTGAAGAAACGACAGACAAAGCCAGGGCAGCGTTGAATATGCTGCTGGAGAACGCAAGAATTGCCAGAGAAGAGCGTATAGCCATCTGTCAGGATACCGGCATGAATATCGTCTGGATCACGGCAGGACAGGATGTACACTTTACCGGAGGATCACTGAGAGAAGCGGTTACCCGCGGTCTGGAGGCGGGATTCCGGGAAGGATATCTGCGTGCATCCGTTGTGGATGATCCCCTGTTTGGCCGTAAGAATACCGGTACAAATACACCGGCAGTCATCTACTGTGATATTGTTCCGGGAGAAGAAGTCGTGGTAGAGATCATGGCTAAGGGATTCGGTTCAGAAAACAATTCCCAGACAAAAATGCTGGCACCGGCAGAAGGCAGAGAAGGAATCAAGAAATTCGTCCTAGAGACGATCAGGAAAGCAGGACCCAACGCATGCCCGCCGATGATCGTCGGTGTAGGAATCGGAGGATCCTTTGACTACAGCACATATCTGGCCAAGAAAGCACTGCTAAGACCTTTGAATGAATCCAATCCGGATGAACGGTATAAACTACTGGAAGATGAACTGACTGAGGAAGCCAATGAACTGAATATCGGACCAATGGGACTGCACGGGAAGACAACAGTGCTGAAAGTCATGGTGGAATACTATCCTACACATATCGCAAGTCTTCCCTGTGCTGTGAATATCTGTTGTCATGCGAGCAGACATGCAAAGGTGGTGATCTGAATGAAGTACAATATCACACTTCCGATGGATCTTGAAACAAGAGAGAAACTGCGGGCAGGAGATGAAGTATACCTTACCGGAGTGATCTATACAGCCAGGGATGCGGCCCATAAGAGACTTCATGAAATGCGTGAAAGAGGGGAAGAATATCCTTTTGAAATGAAGGATGCGGTGATCTACTACGTAGGACCGACACAGCCAAAGCCCGGGCACGCGGTAGGATCTGCAGGACCTACAACCTCCGGAAGAATGGATGCCTATACACCGGAACTTCTGGATGATGGTCTGAGGGGAATGATCGGCAAAGGAAGAAGATCTCCGGAAGTCATAGACGCAGTCATACGTAATAAAGCAATCTATTTCGTGGTTGTCGGAGGCGCGGGAGCCCTGTTGTCCAACCGGATCAAGAAAGCAGAACCGGTCGCTTTTGAGGATCTCCTGAGTGAAGCTGTCGTCAAGCTTACGGTAGAGGATTTCCCGTGTTTTGTGGGTATCGATATCCTGGGAAACGATATCTATGATTAATATCTGACAAAATCGACAGGCTATTTCTGTAAAAATGAAGTGTGTGAAAAACGTTTTCAACCAAATTGTCAAAGTCAGCTGCTTTATCTACATGGCAAAATAAAAAAAGATTGGAAATGAGAAAAGAATATGACGATGAAGAATCGGTGTAATGTAAAATAATTCGGTTTCATATCAGGAAGAATAAAAGATTATGTTCCGGCAGCCAGAATCTGCAAGGACATGATAATGCGGATATGAAGGTATTGTGGATGCTGGCGGAGTGATACAGTCTAATGGGTGCAATCAGATATGAAGAGGGAACTGAAATTCCCTGTACGGAAAAAATGAGTTTATAAAACTGATAAAATTCATGATGCATTAATATACTTATTTGATATTACTTTCCTTTTGAGTGCTCACTGCTCTTTGCTAAGCGTTGCCCTCACCAATCATACTTTGTATATTATTCGTAATAATAGATAGCATCATAATTGTACCAAACACTCACAGCAGAAAGAATCGTCTGAATTTCGCATTATTATTGAAGGAGATACGAGATACATGAAATGCTTTAGGAAACAATTGGCATTCGTATTAATCCTTGTAATGACCATTGGTTGTGTTTCAGCAATTCTGTTTATGTCCGCTGCCGGGTGTACAGAGAAAGAAACACCGATCCTGTTCTGGAGAACGGAGGAGCCTGATCAGATCCTGCATTACCGAAACGATTCAAAAGGCTGTCTGGTGTCCTTCGGAAATAAAACGGTGTTTACCGAGGAAGTGCTGGAAATGGTCGGCGGTGAGGATCCCAAAGCCTGGCTCCATGACTTCAAGAGTGATGGCGCAAGATTAAAAGCAGAAAGCAACGGATATACGCTGTATACGATCACCCGGATCAGTGCCTCAGGAACGCCCTATGAAGACTGGGCGGTCGGCACAACAGAAGAACAGATCATATTGAAGTTTCCGGCAGGCTATGATTACGAAGCAAATATGGATCTGCTTGAACACGCAGGACTGGCAAAATACTATGATACACGGAAGAAGTGCATCCGCCTCGATCCTCAGATTCTGAATGATGATGAAGATTTCCCGTATCGGTATACTGTACGTAAGGGCGTATTTTCCGAAGAGTATCCTTCATCACCAAAGTGATGTAGAGAAAAACAGGTCAAAAAGTACACTGGACCAAAAAAAAGCTTATAGAGACGTACATAAACTTCATGATCCTCACAAATAGTCTTTCCTGAACATGTTTTTATCCTGCATGATAGTTGAGGAAGAACTGTTCATGAAAGTACTTTTTATTAACGGAAGTCCGCATCAGCAATCTCTCTTGTAAGATAATACTGTTTATTAATTCCGTAATGATTTTACATAATCCTGTCGCAAAGACAGATATTTTTTTCGCCCTCCCTGCATTATAATTAGTCTTGGATCATGCATTACATCTACTGCCCGAAATGCGGGAAAAAACTGACCGAAAGACCTGCCGGTGATGACGGTATGGTTCCGTATTGTGAGTCATGCCAGAGATACTGGTTTGACTGTTTTGACAGTTGTATTATCGCGCTTGTGTATAACGAATATGATGAGATCCTGCTGGAGAGACAATCCTACCTATCCAGCCAGTACATGACCTTCGTGTCCGGATATATTACACCGGGAGAGAGTGCCGAAGAGTGCGCATACCGGGAAATCAAGGAAGAAACCGGTATTGAGGCAGAGAAACTGGAACTGATCTGTACCGAGTGGTTTGCGCGCAGGGAACAGCTTATGCATGGCTTTATCGCCTTTGCCAGAAAAGCAGAGATCACCTGTTCACAGGAAATCGATGAAGCACGTTGGATCAACTACAAGGAAGCTGTACAGTATATGTTTCCCATAACGAATAAGAGTACGCTGAGTACACTGTACCAGCGATTCTGTAAGGAAAAAGAAGAAGGACTGCGGTAGCGGGAGGATAAGGCAACAATGCAGAGAATGAGAAAAATCCTGATGACGGGTCTGATCATCCTGGCGATGCTGACAGGGTATTTTATCCGCGGTCTTACCCAGGTAGTCATTCCGGAACCTTCGCCGGCACCCACACCGACACCGACGGAAGTTGTACAGACACCAACTCCGGAACCGTCATCTTCGCCAACTGCGGCGGTCATCGACAAAGACGGGGTATACGATACCAGGGATGATGTGGCGTTGTATATTCATACTTACGGGGAATTACCCTCCAACTTCATGACCAAGAAAGAAGCCAGGAAACATGGCTGGGAAAGCGGAGCCCTGAACCGGGTAATCAAGGGAATGTGTATCGGCGGTGATGAATTCTACAACAATGAAGGCAGACTTCCTGAGAAAGAGGGAAGAATCTATTATGAGTGTGATATCGGTACGATCAATAAGAAGAGCCGGGGTGCCAAGAGAATCATTTACAGTAATGATGGTCTGATCTACTATACCAAAGACCATTATGAGCACTATACACTGTTATATGGAGATGAGTCGCAATGAAAAAGGTCATAGTAATCGATCCTGAACGGATCAAGGAACGGAAACCTGCGCATGAATATATGCATGAGATCTTTTCCTTCGAGAGTTTCTACGGAAGGAACCTGGATGCCCTGGCAGACGCGCTGAGTGAAGTGCACGAAGAGTATGAACTTGTCTTCACACCGGAGAGTATTACCGAGATCTGTGAGAATGCGTATGCGTACAAGATCCTGATGGTACTGGGGCAGGCCGCCAACACCAACCCGTATATCCACGTTGTGTTCAAGCCATCTCCCAAGCCGAAAAACTGAAACAAGAAAAAAGTATTAAACGAAAAGAAAGCTCTGTCCAAATGTAAACCGGCAGGGCTTTTTCATGAAGTTTATTAGATCAAATGCTTGTTTTGACAGATACACAAAGACGACAATATAATTTTCCTGTATTAACTACAGGAGAAATACGTCTATGGAATCAAAGAAACTCATA